>JAISZP010000328.1 GCA_031269135.1 Deltaproteobacteria bacterium
ACGTTGGCCATATTGTTGGATGTAAGATTCATGCGCTCCTCCTGGGCCAACATGCCCAGGTAGGTGTTGCTTGAGTGATATGGATAAGGTCCGACAAACATTTTGCACCTCCGAACTGAGCCATAGCAAGATAAAGGCCAAAAATCAGTCCGCCTCTGTTTTTTTTCGTCATCTCGTTCATCTCTTTGTTTATGCCGCTCCGTTAATCTTGGCTCTGTTTTCAGAAGGACCATCTATTAAAAGGATCTTGTTTTCTGAACAATAAGTTTCATGCTCTCAAAATGTCGAACGCTTGTTTCGACTAAATCCAACTCAGCTTAACAATCCCGAAAGACCTCACTTCCCAACCTCATTTTCCCTCCAAAGCCTACCCCAGGCATTGCGCCTTTTTTTCCCATCACCTACTTCCATCAGCAATTTTACGGCCAACGGCAAAGGACCTTCTATTTTAAAATCTCGCCTACACGTCTAACCATTAGTCGCATCATCCTCTATTTTGCTGAAGCGCCATCTTACTTTAGGGCGGCATTTCGACGTCGGTTGAAGTCGAAATTTCGACTTTTCCTGATTAACATATTGAAATTATTAGATAAATATCTTGGCCCGCAGATTGCTATAGCATGACCTCGACAGACAATTTCGTCTGAATTGGAGGAATAAAATGAGATACATCGATTCTGAACAAAGTATGATTCCAGCCTTTAACGCCAGCCTGTGGTTCGCTTTGGAGTGGCCGCCGGAATTTTGGTTGAAAATATTGGACAGGCTTTCCTATCCTGTCTTGGTCACCGATCCTAAAGGTAAGCTTGTTTTGGTCAATTCCGAGGGCAAGAGAATTCTCGGCCTGGCCGGTCAAGAAGGACACAATCTGCCAAGCTACCTCCAGCCCTTAGTCAACGCCTCCCCTGAAGGCGAATTTCCCGCTTCAGGACACAAAGTCGCCATCAACACCGTCGACGGTCCTTTCGTCTTTACCTTAAGGACATTGCCCGTCGAGGGTCACGGCAATCTGATAGTCATCGCCGGCGAAAAAGCCCCCCAAGAGCCGGAAAAGAGCGTCGGCAACCAAGCAACCATGGCCGAAGGCGCCGCCATGGCCGGCAAAGTCAGTCAGAAGGTCAAAGGCCCGCTGGCGGGAATCGAACTCTACGCTTCCATCTTGGATGAAGAACTCGCCGATTCCGGCGACAGCGCTTTAAAAAGCCTCATCGAAGAGATCCGCGACAGCCTCAGCGAGGTCAATCAATACTTGACGAGCGTGGAGTCGATGACTCGGGACCTTCATTTGGAAACCACCAGCCTTAATCTCGATGAGGTCATCGATAACGCCTTAGAGACGATGGGAGAGATTTTCAAGGTCAACTCCATCGGCGTTTTAGTCGACCAAAAGGCCATTGTGGTGGAAGGCGACCTTACGCTTTTGACTCAGCTCTTCATGAACCTGTTCATGAACGCCGTCGAGGCTATGCCCAACGGCGGCCGCTTGATGGTCGACATCAAGGCCAATAAAGACGGACAGGCCCAGGTCTCCATCACCGACAACGGTCCCGGAATCGACATGTACAAAGCCAGGGAAGTCTTCAATCCCTTCTACACCACCAAAAATCAGCCGTTGGGCTTGGGCTTGGCGGTAAGTCAGCGCATTGTCGACGCTCACCAAGGAAGCATTCAGATAGGGTCGGACTTAAATTGCGGCGCCCGGATAACAGTGACTCTCCCCTGTTTTCCTCAGATCGCCTACGAAGGCAGTGAAGCAAGCATCAATTAATTGCCTATACCCATAGAGGTGACCAATGAAGGTCAAGTATATACTAGTGGCCGACGGCGAGCGACATTTTCGGATGGCCCTTTTCACCGCCCTGACCCGTCTGGGTCATGGCGTCGAAATGGCCGAAGACGGACAAGAAGCCTTAGCCAAGTTTCAAGACCAAAAGTTTGATATGGTCATTACCGACACCAAACTTAAAAAACTCGACGGGCTGTCTTTTATTCGGGAAATCAAAAAAGTCAGATCTGATGTTCCTATTATAGCCATGGCCTCCGGCGGAGCGATGGATGAGGCGATCAGCGCGATGAGGGAAGGCGCTCAGGATTTTCTCCTAAAACCGTTTCCCGCAGGCGTCATTGAAGAATCATTGAAGAGGGCCTTTAAAAACTGCGACGAAAACGAACTTGAGGTCTCCGGAGGCGCAAACGGTTCAGCAGGCGACTTTGACCGCCCGATTGTGGCTAAAAGCCCCATCATGGAACGACTCTTAGGTCTGGCCGTCAGCTTGTCCGGGTCATCGGCGACGGTTCTCTTGCAAGGCGAGAGCGGAACCGGCAAAGAACTCTTAGCTCGCTTCATCCACCGCAATTCAAGCAGAGCCTGCGGTCCGTTCGTGGCCATAAACTGCGCCGGCCTTCCGGAGAGCTTACTGGAAAGCGAACTCTTCGGTCATGAAAAAGGCGCTTTCACCGGCGCTTTGGCAAAAAAACCGGGCAAGTTCGACTTAGCCGATGGCGGAACTCTTCTGTTGGATGAGATTAGCGAAATGGACATCTCCCTTCAAGCTAAACTCTTAAGGGCTCTCCAAGAAGGCGAGATAGACCCGGTTGGAGGAAAAGGACCGCATAAAATTGATGTCCGCGTAATCGCCACCACTAACCGTAAGCTTAAGGCCTGGGTAGACGAGGGACGATTTAGAAGCGACCTGTTTTACCGCTTGAACGTCATGCCTTTTTACATCCCCGCTCTAAGAGAGCGCCCTGAGGACATTGAAGTGTTGGCGGAGCACTTCGTCGAAAAGTATGCCGCCATCAACCACAAAAACATCAACTCTCTTTCCAGTCAGGCTATGGATATCCTTAAGGCTCACGATTGGCCCGGAAACATCAGAGAGTTGGAGAATACCATCGCCAGAGCTGTTTTGATGTCCAGAGGCGATCGCATAGAAGCCTACGACATCTTCATGGATGAAGCCGGTTTTATGTTGGCCTTGGAGAAAAACGCTTCCGGCTTTTCCATCCAGCTTAAAGACAATCCGGATAAATCCCAAATTGCTCACTCGGATGAAGACTCGGCGGATGATTTCCAATCTGATTCCAGCGTAGACGACCTTCCGCTGATGACCATTACGGAAATGGAACGCTGCTTAATAGGAAAAGCCTTGAATGAAACCAGCGGCAACAGAACTCACGCCGCCAAACTCTTGGGCATAAGCGTAAGGACTCTTCGCAATAAACTGGCCGAGTACCGCTCTGACGATTCTCAGTCCATATCGGCAGCTTCAGGATGATGGCTTCTGCGGCGACAGATGCGCAAAAACCCGCTCTCGGCGGGTTTTTGCGCGTTCAGCGTTTGGCTGTCTAATATAAGCCTTGGTCTAATTTAAGCCTTAGTCTAAATTAAGCCCTAGTCATGGAAAAAAGCCAAAGTCCGTAGGCGCAGATAAAAAGCAAAATAACCGCCCGGCCCTGTTGAAACCTTTGCCTGACATTCAATAATCGACGATTATCGAAAAAAATCGCAATCAACCTAAAACCCGCTATAACCCAGCCTAAAAATCCAGCTATAGTCAAAAAATGCCAGCCTTCCCCAATTGGCGGATTTTCCGCGTAAAGCTGAAGATACAATTGAGCCTGAGCATTTATTTCATCCCGACTCGCTTGCGGCCCCAGCTTTTGCTCGGCCAGATATAGAGCGATGAAAGGATTGGCGGCTTCAATAAGATCGGCTCTTGGGAGATAAAAACTCCTTGCCGCCATCAAGCCGCCCCTTAAACGAAGAAAGCTCTGGTACGCTTGCGTATGGCGCCCTTGACCAAGATGCTCACGGCCAAGCTCCATCAATTCTTCGGCGGCTGTCTGACTGGAACCCCAAGGCGCATACCAATTCAAAGCTTGAAAGTAGTGTCGATCAGCCGCCTCATAGTTAGAAGCCTCTCGGAAAGCTCTGGCTTTTTCCAGTTCGCCGGAAGCCCTGTACTCCATCAAGCCTGCCCAAAAGGCGAAGAAAGCCGCCGCGATCGACAAAACAATCATTATTTGTTTTTTATATTTATTCACAATTTAATCCATATATCATCAATTAGCTGCGTTAAAAATTATATTTATATATTAAGACACTTATTTATTGCGTAATCGGCAACAATAGGCTATTATTAGAACTTTGACCCATCTTTAGGGCTTTATTCAAAAATGGATTGCCGCTAGGGACATCTTCAAATTCTGGATCAAGCGATACGCAATTTCTATAGTAATCAACTAGCGAAGCAAAATAATGCAGCTCATTTTTCGTATAGTAAGCATAACGTTCATCAAGAAAAGCCGATGCATCGTTTAATGATTTGTGCTTCGACAGTTCTCTGACATAATAATGTAAATATAGGAGATGAAATTCATCTATTATCGTCGCCTTACACATAGCTTCCAAAGCTCGATCTATTTGGCCGTTTTCAAGAAGGGCTCTGCCCAATTGATAGTAGGCTATCCCTAAAGATGGATCTAGAGCGATTACCTTCTCTAAAACGGATATCGCTTCAGCTAATCGGCCTTGCCGGTATAAAACTTCAGCATAATAACCATGAGCATTCACTTTCACATCATGCGGAACAATATATCTTTCTTCATTTTTTATAAATTCATTTATAAAGACAGTCAGCAGTTCTTCAGACGATTTTAAATCTTCATTTTCAAGAGCTACCGATAAAGGGCTTAATAACATATAAAATAAATAGGCCGGCGCTTTTTTCGAAAAAGGAGGATCTGTAGAGGCTGCATATTTCGTAAAAGTAGATATGAGTTGTTCCATTAATTTAGCATATTCGCCATCTTCAACAGCTTTTTTCGATGCATCTTCATCCTTATAAAGTCTATATTGCCACAAATAATTTAAATCAGGTCTTAAATACTGTATTATGGGATTAACATCAAAAGAATACTGAAAAAAAACATCTTTACCCGCATCTATGTTTACGCTGAAAAAACTAGAAGCAAACTCTTTATGCATCCTGGGCATCAAGGCTCCATCAGGCAACAGAGGGAAAACAACCATGGGAAATTTTTGAGGGGTGAGCTGCGGAGTATATTTTGGGACTGTGACCGAACTGTAATTTATCACTGAAACGTCGGGCCTGACGGAATAAATGTATTGCAAGGCCAAAAAGGAAAAATAATTAGAGCTTTGGACCGTTAAACTCTCCGGAGGAAATTCGGCGAAATCCGACCAAAACATCTCGTTCGCCGTAAAACCAGCTTCGGAATCGCGCTCGCAAAAACGTTGGAGGCCGAAATATCCTCCCCCCGCTAGAACTACCGCTACAGCGCCCGCAACAATGATTGTTCGGGAAATGGATAAGTGAATCAAAAACCTGGCGAATTGACCTAGACCAACAGACAAAAATATAAATATCGCTAAAATAGACGGTAAAAATGCTGAAGATCCGTCAATCCAATAAAAAAAGAACCCTAGATTTATAAAAACCAGTAAAATCAAAGAAACTACTAGAGCTTGATACTTTTCCCATAAATATTTAATTCCCCAAAGAACAAAGGGAATTCCAACAATAAAAAAAATGTGGAAAAGTTTTTTACTTTGTATATTTAAATAAAAAAATAATTTTTCTAGATTTAATATTGATTTTGTATGATAATCACTGTCTTTTTGATCGGAAATATGATACCAAAAAGTCTCTAAATCATGCACATCGCCAAAATTAAAAGGTAGGACCCCGGCTTGACCTCGCACTAAAAGAAGCAGATAAACCGATAAACCAACTAAAAATACCGCCGCTAGAATGAAAACTCTACCCAGACGCCCGTGTCCAGTCTCACCGTCACCCTTATTGGGCTGACCCCAAAAAGTTAAAATAAGCAAAACCGGCAGATATAAAGCCAATGAAGCATGATTACCGCAAGCTAAACCATATAAAAAACCACCAAAATATAGCCAATATTGTCCATAACCATCATACCATAATAAAGCGCAACCTAAAAGCGCTATAACAAAAAATAAATTAAGGGAATAAACTTCTACTTCAACTGATGCTAACCATATGCCTTGACACAAAGCAAAAAACGGCAGAGGGACAAACAGCCAAGAAATTTTTGTTTCTTTTTTTCCATCAAATTGATGTATTTTCTTTAAAAAAAAGCCCAACAACAATACCGTCGCCGCCCCAGCCACCGCGCTGAACAGGTTTAACCTGAATCCCAGCGAACCTAAAGGAATCCAACAAAAAATTTTAGCGAGCAAATTATAGGTGGGAAAGCCTGCGGGATGGGCAATGTCGAGGTAGACGGCGGTTTCGACTAATTCCGGGCCGTCACGCCAGCCGACTGAAGGAGTGGCGCACAAAGAATAGAAAATGAGCAGACAAAAAAACAAAAAGTATAAGCTATTATCTGAATTAAAAATACAATTAAGCTTTTTAGAAATTTTATTATCCATCATCACTATATAGTTTTCCTTAAGTCAGTATAAAACGAACTTTCCAAGCCAGATAAACGTTGGTAGTCTGCCGTTTGCAAATTATAGTCAAGCCTTAAAAGAAATTAACCCCAACCTCTAAACTAAGGTCAGGGTTAAGCATAAATTTAGTTGAATGTTGCTTTTAGCGATTTAATCAGGTCCAAAGCTAGAACTGTCAATAAGCTTTAAAATCAAACGAACCAAGCTTTTAGGCTTGGTTCGTTTGAAAATCGCTTACCAAGTGCCGGAAGCTAAATAACCGGTTTCGCTAGGCAGAAATTCTTTAACTTTATTTGTGGAGACGGAGCTGTTATAATGATAAGTTGTGCTGCCGTCTGCAGAGTGACGTACGTCAAAAATGAAGCCGGCGGTGCCGTCAACGCCTACGGTTAGAGTAATGCCGCCATAAAAAACGTTAGGATCTTTCACAAGGCCCCAGCGGGTATTTAAGTGAGTATAGTTGGCGGTGTAGTCGTTGTTCTTGGCGTAAAAAGCTTCCTGAGCGGTTGCGATGTTGTGATAAGCGGACTGAGCTGCGGTGTCCTGAGCGCCTCTGCGATACTTGGCGTACTGGGGGATAGCGATGGCGGCCAAGATGCCGATGATGGCGACGACGATCAAAAGCTCGATAAGAGTGAAGCCTTCACGCTTCTGATTCAGTTTGTTGATCATGAATAATCTCCTTAAGATTAAGCTTATATGCTTAAAAATGTTCAGGCCAAGCCTGATGATTGTAAGTGCGAATGTGCGTCATTCGACGGAATCAGTCTATTGCAAGCTAGAGGCCAAAAATTGCCGAATTTTTTGGCTAAATGAAATTTCAGCTTATTATCAATGAATTATTTCGATAGAAAAAATTTCATATTTCTTGCTTTTTCTAAGATCTAAACACGTAAAAACATTAACTACCTGTTTTTACGTGGGAAAGCGCTATGCTAAAAAAAATTGAAAATTCTTGGTTGGCAGGTTAACTTCAGAGAGATTTTGGCTTGCAAAACCCTCTAACGAAGTTAAAGTTAATTTTACGTAAACCAAAACCTTCACTTGCTGAGTAATTTTCGGACACCCCGAGTCAACTAAAGGTTAAATGACTAAATTTATAAGCCTTTTCTTAAATTAGACTTAAATTATCTCTTAAACAGTAGTGCATCAATAATATTGATTGCCCCTAAACTACTTAAAGAAACTTAATTTTGTGGTTTAGATAACTTTTCAAAACCGCTGTCGCTTTGTAGCCTTTTTTAGTCCAAAATGTTCACCGACAAAAGGCGCTTGACAAGCCAACGCATACCACCAAGCGAACCTCTCCGAAATCGCGATTTGCCGAGCCGCCGAGCAGACAGCGCGGCAAATCGACCCTCCCCCCAAAAAACAGACTCGCCGACTGAGATTGTGAAAATCCCAAAACGGTTAAAACAGACCTAAAACAACGGCGGGAAAAAGATGATTCTCCCCCTGTTCCGGGGCTTTTTTTTTGCCGAATCGCGACATCATAAACATCTCGTCTTGCGAAAGACCACCCGCCTGCTTCAGCGCAGAGGAAGCAATTTGGCCTTGGATTTTTTCAGCGTCACATTGACAATCATCTATCTTTCGCCTATAATATATCGACACCTATCTATGCGAGAGGACTCTCATGGAACGTTACGCTCGATATGCGGGGCTGTTCAAAGCCTTATCCGACCCGAACCGTTTGATGATCGTCGATATGCTTTCCTGCGGCGAACTGTGCGCCTGCAAGATTTTGGAACGGTTCGACATAACCCAGCCGACCCTCTCCCACCACATGAAAATCCTTTGCGATTGCGGACTGGTCAGTGGGCGAAAAGCGGGCAAATGGACTTACTACTCCCTTGTCGAAAAGGCGGCGCAAGATTTCAAAGACTTTCTGAACGCCGTCATCACCGCCGAAGAGAACTGCGTTTGCGGCGCGGACAATAATGAGGAGTGCTGCTGATGATGTTGCCGATGAGGGAAAATTGTCGTCGCCGATCGGACGGTTGCTGCGGCTCTCGGGCTATAGAAACCGTTTCCACGCATTTGACTTTCAAAGACAGATTGGGCGGCTTAAAAGTACGGTTGGGCATCGGGAGAATGCGTTATACCGTAAGTCCCGGGCTATATGCCGTCGGCGCCCCGGACGAGAAATCTCCCGTATTGGTCAGCGCGAACTACAAGCTGACCTTCGACGCTTTGAGAAAAGAGTTGTCGGGAGCGAACTGTCGGCTGTTGCTGCTCGACACCAAGGGCGTCAATGTCTGGTGCGCGGCAGGAAAGAAAACATTCGGAACATCCGAATTGATACATCGCATTGAAGCGGTGAAACTTCCCGAGGTTGTGGCGCACAGAAAACTGATCGTGCCGCAACTTGGCGCTCCCGGCGTTAGCGCGCACGAGATAACGCGGCGCACGGGGTTTTCCGTCATCTATGGCCCGG
>JAISZP010000027.1 GCA_031269135.1 Deltaproteobacteria bacterium
CGCCGACGTATTTACTAGAAAACCGCATGATAAAACATTATAATGACGAAGAGTCGATGATCAAAAAATAGTTCACATGCCCCTTGTTCTTGAAAACAAGGCTTTTGCCTCATGAGCTAATGTCTTGGCTGAGCGCCAGGTTTGCGAGACGAATTCATCATCGCCTCCGAGGCGGTGATGCAGCAAGAAAGGAGGTTTGCGATATGGAGCTGACTAAATCAGAGTTGGAGCAGCGATGTAAAAAGTTTAAACGACTGATGGATGAAACCTTTCCGGAATGGAATACGGCGGTCATCTTCTCTCAGGTCAATCAGTATTATTTCACCGGAACCATGCAGGACGCTCTTCTATTGATCAATAAGGAGGGCGCGGCGCATTTGTTCGTGCGGAGAAGTTTCGAGCGGGCCAAGAGCGAAGCTCTTTTCGGGGAAGTATATCCGATGACCCGCTACAATGACGTAGCCGGAAAACTCGGCGCCGATCTGGGAAATATTTACATAGACGCGACCAGTGCGCCTTACGCTTCGGTGGAGCGTCTCGGCAAAAGTCTCAAGTTTTCGCTGAAAGGTTCTCTGGAGACGCTTCTTAGAAACCAGCGTTCCGTCAAATCGGAATATGAGCTTTACTGGCTGAAAATCGCAGGCACCCTGAGCAATCAACTGCTGACGGAGATCGTTCCGGGACTCATGAGAGAGGGAGTCAGCGAATCGGATTTTTACAGCGAAGTCGCCAACCAAATGGTGAAGCTTGGGCATCAAGGAGTCGTTCGTTTTTGGCGATATGGCGCGGAAATCGTGATAGGACACTGCTGTTTCGGCGAAAATGCGCTTCACCCCAGTTACTTCGAGGGAGTGGTCGGATCCAAGGGAAACAGTCCCGCTTCTCCGATCGTCGGCAATCGACAAACGTTTTTGAAGAAAGGCGATTTGGTGCTGGTCGACATCACTTTCGCTTTAAGAGGATATCACACCGACAAGACAGTGGTTTACTCTTTCGGCACGCCCGCCAGCCAAGAAGTGCAAAAGGCCCATGCCCTGTGTCTCGAGTTGCAGCGCAGCGTCGCCCAACGTCTTGTTCCAGGGGCGATCCCTTCCAAAATTTATAGCGACGTCATGCAGCAATTGAGCCAAGAGGACAAAAAAGGTTTCATGGGTCTCGACAGCGAGGCGGTAAGTTTTTTGGGGCATGGAGTCGGACTTCACGTAGACGAATTGCCTGTCATCGCCAAGGGATTCGACGCCCCTCTCGAGCAAAATATGGTCTTTGCGGTGGAACCCAAAAAAGCCGTAAAAGGGCATGGCATAGCGGGCGTTGAGGATACTTTCCTAGTGACGCCGGAAGGCGGGTTGTGTCTTACCGGAGGCGGCAGAGACATCATCAAGGTTTAGACGGACTATGCTTTAGACGGACTATGCTTTAGACGGATTATACTTGAGCCGGATTGAGCTTTAGACGGATTGTACTTGAGCCATATTGTGCTTTAGACGGACTACTTTAGAGAGATTGCTTTAGGCAGGCTAGTTTAGACAGTTAGGCCGCTAAAATTCGGTTTGTCGTCCGAATCCGGTTTGTCGTCCGAATCCGGTTTCGCTTATACTTTCGCTGAAGAACCGAAAGCTAGAAACGGATGTCGAGGCCCAAATATCGCAATCTCAAAAATGACCCGGAAATTTGATTGCGATTTGAGGCGACAACGATCGCCTGGTCGGCGATTTCCGCGCGAGCATGACGTCTAATGAAACAGTAAATTAAAATTTGACCGCATATCGTGAGCTTCGCCGCCGACGATCAAAAGATATTTTTCCTCACAATCAAGCCTGAAGGCGTCCCCAATGAAAAAACTTCCGCTTAAACGCAAGACCTTCAGCGAAATAATAGAATCGAAAAAACTCTACGTAGATAAGACCGAGTACATCCATCGCCTGGTGACCGGCGATAAGAGCTGTTTTCTTTCCAGACCCAGGCGATTCGGAAAATCCCTTCTCTTGGACGCAATTAAAGAACTCTTCGTCGGTCGCCGGGATCTTTTCAAAGGGCTATATATAGAAACGTCCACCGATTACGACTTCCCCATGCATCCGGTAATCGAGCTCGATATGAGCTATGCTGAAACCGCGACTCCCGACCTGCTGAAAAGGTCCATTAAAAGGGACCTTGTTAAAATCGCCGATAGGGAGTGGTTGAAGATTCCAGACGGATATTATGACGGAGTTTTGATTTCTTTGGTCAAAAAGCTATCCGACAAATATGGCGGAACGAAGGTCGTCGTCCTGGTCGACGAGTGCGATGCTCCCGTCGCCGCAAACATCGGTCGATTATCGGCGGCGGAGGCGAATCAAGAAGTTCTGCAAGGTTTTTATACGACGTTGAAAAAACTCGACGAATACTTACGTTTCGTTTTCGTCGTCGGCGCCACCCGCTGCGCCGTCGGTTCCAGCGACGGCGAATACAACGATTTGGTCGATATTTCGCTTAAACCTGAATACTCAGGTATCTGCGGCTTCACATCGCTAGAGCTCGACCAATATTTCGGCGACCACATGCAAAAGACCCTGGAGGCTTTAGTGGAGAAAGGCGACCTTCCTCCTCATAGCGACCAAGACGATCTCAAAAAGGAACTCGTTCGGTGGTATGGCGGCTACAACTGGGGAAGCGAGCCTCAGGCGATGAATCATCAGGCGATGAATCTTCAGGAGATGAACCATCAGGAGATGAATCACCAGGTGTTGAATCATCATGAGATGAACCATCAGGTGATTAATGCTCAGGTGATGAATCCTTTTTCCATTCTTAATTTCTTCAATAAGAAAGAATTCTCCGACTATTGGTTCCAGAGCGGCCCTCCAGCCAATCTGACGGAACTTATCCAGGCCGACCCCTTGGATTACCTCGACCTCCAGCTTGATGGCCATAATCTCTCAAGCGTGACGAGAGTCGAGCTTCACGGACTGGGGAGCATATCGGCGCTATTTCACGGCGGGTATTTGACCATTGATGAAATCACTATGGTTCCCGATGGGAATGAAAAACTGGCGGAGAAATATTCATTCAAGTTTCCGAATCATGAGGTCGGCAAGAACTATAAAAGGTATTGTTTGGACTCGGTTTTTACGACCATCGCCCATGAACTGCAAATTTACTCGAAAACACTTGTTTCGGCTTTCCTTGCGAAGGATCCCAAGGCGGCGAGTCTTACTTTTCAAGATATTCTAAGCGGCGCGACTTTTCCCCAAGACGCCGCCGATGACGGATATCATTACAATCTAATCCGAGCCGCCCTGCTCGGAATGAATTTCGAGTTGATGAAAGAACCCTTGGACCGGCAGGGAGGTTCGGATTTGACTATAATCCTGCCGGATGACGTTCGGGTGGTCGTTAAGATGGAATACCGGCCAAAACTCGCATCAGAAAACCAAGACTCGATGCAAAAAGAGCTGGCCAAGGGTTTGGAGGACGCGAAAACCGCCCTTAAAACCCAAGATTGCGTCGGTGCTTTGAAGCAAAGCGGCAAAAAAGCGATCATGATGGGTTTGGCCATATATGACCGAAAAGACGTTTCGGCGGAGTTTGTCGAAGTATGACTTTTTAGCTCTCCATTTGAATCTCTGGAAGTTCGCCTGATTTTGCCTTGGCGAAACACTATGTTTGAAATTTGACCAACAATTGACTTCTAAACTGCAATGTTGTAGTATTGAAGTTCAGAAAAGAAAGTTTTATGAGTTCAAATATGTTCCTTTGGTAGTTTCGTAGTTTGGCTGGTTACATAGTTTTGTAGTTCCTGCTTCCGCTTCGAGCCAAACTCAAAGGCATTAAGGCATTGCCGCACGGTTTTTAATAAGTTTCGTCGTTTCGCCGTTAATTTCGTCAATCGCTTTAAAAAGTGCAGCCGCTCTCGGCGCGGGAGTTCAAGCGCGGTCGAAAAGGGATATAGGTAAGATTGCCCGCGAAAGGCGCCCTGCGAAGAGCGAGTTGCGTAAATTAAGCTGCGTGGATTAAGCTGCGTAGAGTGAGCTGTATAGATTAAGCTGCGTGGAGTAAGCTGCATACTGTAAGCTGCGTAGAGTGGGCTGCATAGATTGCGCGGTTTTATCCGCCTTAGCCAGCAGGCGCGTCGATTGGGCTGCGCCGACGATATTTGCTTTTCAGCGGCGGCGTCAAGTCGCTGCGGGACATCGTCGGCACGTTTTTTATTTTGCAAGGGGAAGGGATGCTCATAACTATCACCGGCAAACTTGGGAGCGGCAAAAGCACCCTCTGTAAATTGCTCTCGGAACAGTGCAAGTATGATGTTTATTCTACCGGTCAGATCCATCGCAACCTGGCCGTCAAGATGGGTCTGGACACTATCGCCTTAAATAGATTGATGGAGACGGATCAGAACTACGATAGAGTGATAGACGACGAAGTCAAAAGGCTTGCCGCAGAAAAGAAAGACCAACGCATCATTTTCGACTCCAGGCTCGCTTGGCACTTCGTCGGGCAATCTCTGAAAATTTTCACCACCATAGATCCCTTCGTCGCCGCCGAAAGGGTTTTGGCCTCGCCGAGAGGAAGCGAAGAGAGTTATCACGACCTCGCCGAAGCGTTGGCGAAACTTAAGATCAGAGCCGAGCTGGAGATAAAACGCTTCAAAGATATTTACGGCATCGACTATTCGGACTACTCCAATTACGATCTCATCATCGACACCACTTGGCTTGATCCTGAATCGCTGGCGTCCATCATCAACCAAGAGTATAAACTCTATGCCCAGCAAGACGTAAAGCCCAAGCCGGCTTCGGAGATCCTGATTTCCCCAAAGTCCCTGTATCCCACCTATCCTTTAGTCCGTCCCGGCAAAGCCGACTCGAACTTATCCCTCAGCCTAAAAAATCATTTTAGAGACGACCCGTTCGTAGTCGCCCTTATCGATGGTTATCATTACGTAATAGATGATAAGGGCGGAGGATTGTTCGCCGCTTTGGAGGCCAAACTCCCTTACGTCTTCGCAAGCTTGAAGAAGGACGCCCCGGAAACGAACCAGACTCTCTCCAAGCTGGATCCGAATTTGCTCAAGAGCGCTCAAGAACTGGGCGGGTTTATGTATCCAGGCGTTCCTTTCGCCTACGGTGACCGCACGGAATCGTGAAGAGCGATTTTCTCCCGCCGATGATTTCGATTTCCTTCCATTACGCTGGAACGTTATATTCAACGCGGCGAAAAACGTCGCGTCCGCGATAGCTTCGACTTGCGACAGCTTCGGCTTTAGGCCCGCGTTATGGCGGATGGTTATTGAATCGTCGGGTCGCTCGGCTGAGGCGAGTTTTGGGTTTGAGGCTATATGGTCCTAGATTTCACAACTGCATAGTTTTATGGGTTCATTGATTCATTGATTCAGGGTTTTATGGCTTTATGGTTTCATGGCTGCAGGCTTTCGTGGATACAGCGCCGCATCAGTAGTCGGCTGCAGGTTTTCGTGGATACAGCGCCGCATCAGCTGGCTGCAGGCTTTCGTGGAAACATAGTCGCATCAGCCGGCGGAGGCTTTCGTGGATACAAC
>JAISZP010000032.1 GCA_031269135.1 Deltaproteobacteria bacterium
ATCGCCGAATTATTCGATCTGGCTGAACAAATCACTAAACTGCCGATAAAGAAACTGTGTTTTCAAGGACCCATCAATGAACTGTCGGAGACTAAAAACCTCCAGCCGGCCATACTGACGGTCAGCTTAGCCGCTTATAAGCTTTTTTCGGCCAAAGGCGTGAAGCCATCTTTCGCCGCCGGTCACTCGCTTGGAGAATTCGGGGCCTTGGTCGCCTCCGGGGTCTTGACCGAGTCTGAGGCTTTGGAGTTAGTGGCCAAAAGGGCTGTTTTGATGCAAAAAAACGCCCAGGAAAAACCCGGCGCCATGAGCGCGATCCTCAACCTCGACGAACAGACCATTTTATCCATCTGCGAACTTGCCCGTAATGAAGGGATAGTGGTGGCGGCAAACTTCAACACCCCCGTTCAGACCGTCATCTCCGGCGAATCGCGAGCGGTTGCGGCGGCGACGCGCTACGTGACTCTGAAAGGCGGAAAAGCCCTGGCTTTGCCGGTATCCGGCGCCTTTCACAGCCCGCTTATGCAGCAGGCCGCCAAAGACTTCAGCGAAATCTTAGACGGCGTTGAATTCAAAACGCCTCTCTTTCCTGTCTTGCCCAACGCTCTTGGCTCTCCTGTAAGCGATCCGAAGGTCCTGAAAGATATTTTAAAGAAACAAATCATCTCGCCGGTCCGCTGGACGACCACTGTGGAAAGCCTCTACAACGCCGGGGCGAGACGGTTTTACGAGTGCTGGCCAAGGCCATATATCGGCTCTCTCATCAAAAAAAGCCTGCCTAAAGACTCTGAAGCGGTGGATATCCAAGTCGCCAAGTGAATGCCTGTAGTAAGCGTCAAGATAAGGGTCAAGGTAAGGCAAGGCAAGGGGAAAAAGCAATCGTTAGGGCAAGGGCCAAGCTGGAGGTCAAGGCAAGAGCCAAGATAAGCGCTAAAACAAGCGTTAGGGCAAGCGTCAAGATAAGCCCTAAAACAAGCGTTAGGACAAGCGTCAACACAAGATTTGAAACGAGACGTCCGTCAGCCGCTCCGGCAAATCATCAAATACGCCTTTAAAATTTAAGAGACCAAAATGATTTCCAAGGATCCGACAACCAACTCAAAACCTAAAATATCGAAGACGCTTTTTCGTTGGTCTCGAAAATGCCTAAAGCTCTCGATTCGTCTCGCCTTCGTCTTTTTTCTTCTTTTCGGGCTTTTTTATCTCTCCTTAGGTTTTTTCCCCGATCCGTTGAGCGCTCCTAGGAGCTGGGACTGGACCGTCACAGTGACCGACCGCAATGGTCGAATTCTAAAGCAAATCCTTCCCCCGGCCATGATTCGCAAAGAAGAAATGGAGCTGTCGGAGTTTAGCCCCAATTTGATCGCTGCCGTCATCGCCGCTGAAGACAAACGCTTCCGGCGTCATATCGGCGTCGATCCCTTAGCCGTCCTGAGGGCTTTTAAACTTAACGTCTCCGCAGGCGCCGTCAAAAGCGGCGGCTCGACGATCACCATGCAGCTTTCCCGGCTCTTGCTGGGCCTAAATCCAAAACCAAGGACCTACAGCCGAAAAATCAAAGAAGCTTTTCTGGCTCTTCTCATCGAGCGCCACCACACCAAAGAGGAGATCTTAGCCCTTTATCTGAACATGGTGCCGGCGGGCGGCCAAAACGTCGGCTTTCAAGCGGCGGCTAAAGCTTACTTGGGAAAAGGCGCCGACAGATTATCCGCGTCGGAAGCGGCTTTTTTAGCAAGTTTGCCTGCCTCTCCCGGTAAAATGGGAGGCTTCAAACCCACCCAAAGGGCGCTTGAACGAAAAGAGTGGATTGTTCAAAGAATGGAGCGGCTGGGGTACATAGACGCCGACACCGCCAAAAGGGGCCTGGAAGAACCCTTGATTCTTTTGGAGAGCGCCCGCGCCTTCAAAGCTCCGCATTTCGTGAACTATTTGCTTGATTCCCTCGGCGAAAACCCTCCGGCCGTGCTCGCCACCACTTTGGATTTGGAACTTCAAGACGAAATCCAGCGTTTAGCCGCCAATACCGTCGAGCGTTTCAAGGGTCAGGGACTTCGGCAGGCGGCGGTGATAGTGATGAGCTTGCCTGAAAGAGAGGTCTTGGCTTATGTCGGCTCAGCCGACTTTTTTAACCCGCATGACGGACAAATCGACGGCGTCACGACCCTCCGCCAACCCGGCTCCGCCCTAAAGCCCTTTATCTACGCCTTGGCGCTGGAATCCAAGGAACTTACCGCCGCGACCTTCATAAGCGATATGACCGCCGATTTTTCTATTCCCTCAGGAGTTTACGCTCCAACCAATTACTCGGGCTTAAGCCATGGACCGGTGACGGCCAGGATGGCTCTGGCCAGCTCGCTCAATCTGCCGGCCATAAAACTGACCGCGCATTTGGGCGTAAAAAAGGTTTTGGATAAGCTGCGTCTCTTAGGACTGAACTTGACCCATGACGAGGAGTATTACGGCCTGGGGCTGGCTTTAGGCGGAGGAGAGGTGAGTCTGCTGGACCTTACGACCGCCTACGCCGCCTTAGCCGACGGCGGTCGACTGCTGCCGCCCGTCTTTGCGCCTAGCCGACAAAATCCGCCGCCCCGCCAAGTCCTGAGTCCGACAAGCGCCTTCATCATCTCCGACATATTGTCGGATAATCCGGCCAGAACAACCGGCTTCGGACCCAGCGGTCCGCTGAACACCCCCTACCCTTCCTCGGTGAAAACCGGAACCAGCAAAAATTTTCGCGACAACTGGTGCATCGGTTACACCAGCGGCTTTGTAGTGGGAGTCTGGGCCGGAAACTTTCAAAACCTGCCGATGGAAAAGGTCTCCGGAGTCACCGGCGCGGGACAGCTCTGGAGAGAAATCACCGACCTTCTGACTCTATACCGAACCCCGCTCGCCCCGGAAATTCCCGCAGGCGTCCAAAGCGTCAGGATCTGCCCGCTGTCGGGTCTTCCGGTCGGGAGCGACTGCCCAAACAGCAAAAACGAATATTTCATCACCGGCACTGTTCCGACCGAAAAATGCGACCATAGCCTCCATGCCCGCAATTGGGCGTCCGCCAAGCGGTTTCCGGAGGATCTCAAAGTTTTGGGAGCTGAGACGAAATTCGGCTTCACCAACCCTAAAAGGGGAGAGATCTTCGCCTGGGACCCCCGCCTCAACGCCGAGTTCCAAAAAATACAGGCCACAGTCCAAAGCGACCCCAGCGTTGATGAACTGGTTTTTTACTTAAACGGCGCCGAGATTGAAAGACGCTCGGTGTCAGGCAAATCCAGAGCCACCATCCTTCTGAACTTCGCCAAAGGCAGGCAAACCCTGATGGTCGCAGGATTATCCGGCGGCAGACCCGTAAAAAAAGACTCTACGGTTTTTTTAGTCAAATGATCCCCTGGCCGCAAAAACCCCCCTTCAGCACTCCTTTATCAGCCCTGCCTGGCTTAGGAAAAATGCGCCTCAAGAGCTTGGAGGCCAAAGGGGTAGCCACGACCGAAGATTTTTTGAGTTTGCCGCCGAGCAGTTATCAAGACCGCCGAGAGTTTGGGGAAATCGCCTCCGCGCAGGACGGCTCCGAGCTGGTCATCGAAGGCCGCATAACCTCGGTTAAAATCGTCCCTAATCGTTATCTTTTGGCTAACGCCGCTTCCCAGGGCAAAAACGTAGGCCTTTGGTGGTTTCGAGCAATAGAGTATTTCTCCGAGACGATCAAAGTCGGCGTTACAGTCAATATTTACGGGGTAGTCAAATTTCATGACGGCAGAATAAACTTTCATCACCCCGAAATCTGGACTCCGGCGGACGACCCCAAGTCCGACCCGAATTTGGGAATCGTCTCCGTCTATAGGCCCATCGGCAGTTTGACCGCAGGCTTGAGAAAAAGGATTGCGGGCGATCTGGGAAAGATCCTCATCAGCTGCCCGCCGCTTCTTCCCTCGCAGTGGCTTGACAAGCACTCTCTAAAAGACCCGGTCGAGCTGCTGGCCGTCGTCCACAACCCTCCCTCCGACGCCAAAGGGACTCTTCCCAAGCCTAAGGGCAGCCGGGCCTGGCTGCGAATGTGCCTCTACGAGCTGATGTTTTGGAGGCTTATAATCACCCAGACCAGGCAGGAAATCAAATCGCGAAAATCCAAAGAATGCGCCGACTATCCCCTAAACGACGCGGAAGTGGACCGGCTTTTCGAGCCGCTCCCATTTAAGCCGAGCGATGAGCAGAGACGGGTCGCCATCGAGATTTTAAAAGATCTTAACGGACCTGCCCCCATGAACCGGCTCCTGCAAGGGGAAGTGGGGTGCGGGAAAACTGCGGTTGCGGCGGCCACGATCGGCGCGACTCTCAAAAACGGTCGGCAAGCGGTCTTGATGGCGCCCACTGGAATCTTAGCCAGTCAGCACCGCGCTTTTTTTGAATCCATAGCCTGCCGAGAGGGCTATGAGGTTTTTTATTTGACCAACAACCAAAGCGCAAAGGAGAAAAACGCCGTCCTAAAAGCTTTGGCCGCCGGAACACCATCGTTGACCGTGGGCACCCACTCCTTAGCCTCCCCTTCCGTCGCTATTCCGAATTTGGGCTTGGCCGTCATCGACGAACAACAGCGCTTTGGGGTCAAGCAGAGGCTGGCTCTGAGGCTGAAGAGTCCAAACGTCAATCTTTTGACCATGTCGGCGACCCCCATTCCCAAGACCTTCGCCGGGATCTTATACGGCGACTTGGACATAAGCTC
>JAISZP010000069.1 GCA_031269135.1 Deltaproteobacteria bacterium
GGATGAAAAATGCCCATGGGATGCTCGGCGCTTGTTCGATTGTTGCGAAGCACGAGATCGATTTCGTATTTTCCGGCCCGCATCCTGGCTATCGGGGTGATGGTGTTGTGAGCTTGCCCCTCGGAGCAAGCGACGATGCCCAAACTCGGATCCGAATAACCGCGCCAAGCTCCCAAAATAAAGTCGGCCAATTCCGCCAGCTCGCGCTTGTCGGAGCCGCTAAGCCTTAAGGTCGAAAGCGGCCATTTGACCCTGGCGACCCTAACGGCGCCGAACCGTGAAAATTCATAGCTTTTCTCCGCCTGCGCCGATTCGATGGGCATCGCATGCCGACCGCCCTGATAATGATCGTGAGACAGGATAGAGCCGCCCACTATGGGCAGATCCGCGTTGGAGCCGACGAAATAGTGGGGCAAAAAATCCAATATCGCCAACAACCGCTTGAAAGTGACCCGATCTATCTTCATGGGAATGTGTCGGCTGTTTAAAAAAATCGAATGTTCATTGTAGTAAATATAGGGCGAATACTGCATAAACCACTGTTCGTCCAGATCCTCCTCCGAATCATCCTCAAGAGCGCCTGCCCCACATTTGGAGACGGCTTCGGGCATCTGGACCAGACGCAGATTTTGCCTGGCCGGATGATGGAGATTTCCGGCGAAGCCCTCGTTTTCACGGCAAAGAAGACAAGCAGGGTAACCGCTTGCCGGCGCCTGCATCGCGGCGGCGATGTCTCTGGGATCTTTTTCCGGCTTAGACAGATTGATGGTTATCTCAAGGTCGCCGAAGGCGGACGCGAAAGGCCACATGATGTTGGCGTCGGTTCTGATTTTGCGGATATAATTGGCGGCGATGCTCAGATCGTAAAAATAATCGGTCGCTTTGCTCGGGGCCTCGACATAGAGTTCGGCGAAGCGCTGCTGGACTTCATTGGGCCGAGGAGTCAGACAATCCATGATCAGGGTGTCGAAAAGATCCCGGCGGTCGGAAGTGTCCTCAAGCAGCTTGCGCTTGACGGCCAATTGAAGTATTTCCTCCAATATTGGAGAGGGCGAAACCAAAGACTCGTCGACTTGCTCAAAAACGAAACTGGACTGGCCTAAAACGGCCAGTAGCCGGTTGGCGGCGTAATATAAGCCGCTTCTGGCGATCAAGCCCCGATTTAAAGCGAAATTCAAGAGCCGGTTGATTTGATGGATCATATGTCTACTCGCAATAAAAAATTAAAATATCGAAATGACGCTCAAATGTTGCAGTCGAGCTTTGAAGTTCAGTTCTGAAGATCAGCTTTGAAGCCGACTCCGCCGACTTTCCGCCGCTTCAGCCTCGGCTGGCCAAGTCTGAATTCGTCGTCTGCCGCAGCCGCAAGCTATAACTGCAGGTCGCGGACGCAAGCCGCAGCCGCATGATTCGACCTTAGGCCTCGACCGCAAGCTTCAACATCGCTCAATCGTCGTTTCGTTCATCGCTTGCCGACGTCAAGTCCAGACTCTGAACTCTCCCGACGCCGTCGGAGGTCTCGGTTACGTAAAAGGTCGGGGGATAACCGATTTCCGAGAGGTATCCCTGCTCGACCGTCCGCTTAAACGTTTCCAGCGCGTCATCGCGGACCAAAGACACCGTGCAGCCTCCGAAACCGCCTCCGGTCATCCGCGAACCATAGACGCCGTCGACCGACCAGGCGAGCCGAGTCAAAACGTCCATTTCCCGGCAGCTGATTTCAAAATCGTCCCGCATCGAAACATGGGAGGCGTTCATGAGCTGACCGAAGCCCTTCAAATCGCCGAGCTCCAACAATACCGAAGCCTCCAAGGTCCTTTGGTTTTCGGTTATCACGTGTTTGGCCCGCCTGCGAATGACCTCGTCTTCTATGAGGTCGGCGCTGAGGCTGAAATCATAGCCGCTTATCCGGCACAGGGCGCTTACCTCAAATTTTCGCCGCAGTATGGCCAGAGCCGTCTCGCACTCCCGCCAACGCTGGTTGTAGCTTGACGCGGCCAAGGAGTGCGGTTTGTTGCTGTTGGTGATGACAAGAGTCGTCTGCGGCAGGGCCAGTTTGCAGTAGCGATGTTCCAAAGTCTCGCAGTTGAGCAGTATCGCCCGCTCCCTGCGGCCCAGGCTTGAGACGAACTGATCCATGATGCCGCATTTGACGCCCACCAGGTCATTCTCCGCTGCGCGGCACATCTTGGCCAATTCCACCAGATCGATCTTAGGACCCCCTGCCGCGCCGAAGGCGTACCCGGTCAGCACCTCTATGGAAGCCGACGAAGACAGTCCGGCGCCTGCGGGCAGGTTTCCGTAGTAAAGCACGTCGAGGCCTCGCTCGGGCAGCAGCCCCCGCTCCCCTAGGATCGACAGAACCGCTCGAGGATAACGGCTCCAATTGGTTTCGGCGCCGTTCCAGGGATCGGCGAGTAAAAACGTGATCGGTTCGACCTCCGGCGCGTTCAGCGAAAAAATTCGGCAAGCGCCGTCTGTGCGCGGAGCGGTCAGCGCGTAAGTTCCCATCGACAGGGCGCACGGCAAAACGTGTCCTCCGTTGTAATCGGTGTGTTCGCCGATGAGATTGACCCGGCCCGGAGCGTAAAAAAGCCGCAACTCGTTTTCCCGACCGCTTATGCCGAAAACTTGTTCGAAAATCGTCGTAAGTTTGGATTGCGTCATGCCGACACCCTTGCATTGCCGAAAATGTTGGTCGTCGATGAAGAAAATAATTCCCCCGGCCGCAAAATAGTGTTCGGAAACCAAGACTTGTTGATGGAGTCAGGGAAATGCTGAGTTTCCAGGCAAAAACCCGAGCGACGAATAAGCGGTCGCCGTCCGGCGGGCTTAAGACTTTGGCCCAGAAAGTTGCCGCTGTAAAACTGAACTCCTGGCTCAGTCGTCCATATTTCCAGCGTTCGGCCCGAGCTCGGGGCCCTTACTTTGGCGGCCAGGGTTTCCCCATGAAAGTTGCGCTGATTGGATTTGTCCAAAACGAAGTTATGGTCGTAACCCCGCCCATAATCAAGCTGCTCATGATGTTGCTCGATGCGTTCCCCGATTTTGACCGCCTTGGTGAAGTCGAACGGGGTTCGGCGCACGGAGGATATTTCTCCGGTCGGAATCAAATGTTCGTCGACAGGGGTATAAAACTTGGCGTTGATGGACAATTGGTGGTCCAAAATCGTATCGTCGTCGGCTAGATTAAAATAAACGTGATTGCAAAAATTGACGGGAGTGGCCCGATCGGTCTCGGCCCTGATGGACATGCGCAAACGACCGCCTTCCAAAAAGGCGTAGACGACGACCAGGTTGACGTTTCCGGGATAGCCGTCTTCGCCGTCGCGCAGTTGGAGACGAAAGACGACCTCGCTCTGGCCGGACTTCAAAACGCCGAAAGCCCGCCGCATCGTCCCGCCCAGCCCGCCATGGAGATGATTGACCCCGTCGTTTAAAGCCAAGCGGTAGGTATTGGTGTCCAGAGTAAAACGGCCTTTGCCGATGCGGTTGGCGACCCTGCCCACCAAAGCGCCCATTTCGGTCTGACCTTTGAGGTACCCGTTCAAATCCGAATACCCCAAAACTACATCGCCGGGATTGCCTTTGGCGTCCGGGGCGATCAGCTCGATCAACCTCGCGCCGTAATTGCAAAAGGTGGCTTGCAGGCCGCATAGGCTTCGTATGGCGACGCACTCGATTTTGGCGCCGCCGGCTGCCCGGGAGCCGGCGGCCGCCCGGTTGAACGTTTCTAAATTAATGCTCATTTCTATTTTGGTCCTTGAGTTTATTTTGGTCATTGTGTTTATAGCCCAGCGGGCGAGCGGAGTGCCACTTCCAAGCCGATTGAATAATCTCTTCCGCGGCAGTCAAGCGAGGAGTCCAGCCCAAAATCTTCTTGGCCTTTTCGCTCGAAGCCACCAACTTATCCGGATCTCCTGCTCGACGGGGGCCTATGGAAAACGGTATAATTCTCCCGACAACGCTTTCGGCGGCCCGGATGATCTCCATAACCGAAAAACCTTTTTCGCTCCCTAGATTGAAACGATCGCTCTCTCCGCCTCGGCGCAAATAGTCGAGAGCCAGAAGATGGGCGTCGACCAGATCGCAAACGTGAATATAATCGCGAACGCACGTCCCGTCAGGCGTGTCGTAGTCGTCGCCGAAAACTGTCACGTTTCGGCGCTGGCCCAACGGGACCTGCAGCACGATGGGAATCAGGTGGGTCTCAGGCGCGTGAGCCTCCCCAATGGCGCCGCCCTCAATGGCCCCGGCCACGTTGAAATACCTCAGAGAGGCGAAGCGAATCTTATGAGCCGCCCCCACCCAACGCATCATTTTTTCCATTATGGCTTTACTCTCTCCGTACGGACTCTTCGGCGCGATAGGGGCCTTCTCGTCGATGGGCGTAACCAAAGGCTCGCCATAAACGGCGGCCGAGGAGGAAAAAACGATGCTCCCGACGCCGTGTCGGACCATAGTCTCAAGAAGCGACTGCATTCCGTAGACGTTATTGTTGAAATAAAAAAGCGGCTTGACGACCGATTCGCCGACCTGGGAACTGGCGGCGAAGTGCATGACCTCGCCGATGTCGTGTTTTTGGAAAATCGCGCCGAGCTTCTCCGAATCGCGGACATCGACGGCGTAAAATTCAGCTCCCGGCGGTACGGCCTCGGCGAATCCGGTAAGAAGATTATCGACTATCACCACTTCTTCGCCGCCTTCGAGCAAAGCGCGAACGGCATGGGAACCGATGTAGCCGGCGCCGCCGCAGACAAGTATGGCCATAATTAATCCCTATCGCCTATGACGAATTAGATTCTCGATCAGTGCGCAAAAACGCCTAAAACCGATAAAATGAAAATTTTCATCAATAATTTCTGACGGCTAAATTTAGAAACTATGGAAAAATTGGTTTTTGCTCATCGATGTCGGCATAAAATTTTGTCATTAAAGTAATTTTGTTATAAAGTAATTTTTGGAAAGATTTATTATTTCTATGGAGTTCAGATGAAGAAAGCCACCATCAACGATGTAGCCAAGGCGGCCAAGGTGAGCGTCGCCACTGTCGACCGAGTTTTGAACAACCGCTCCGGCGTCCGTCTGCAGACAGTGGAAAAGGTCCTTAAGGCGATTCTAAAACTAAACTATAAACCCGGCATCCTGCCCGACAAGCTTCCCAAGAGCCGCTCGTACCGCCTTTTGTTCATCGTCCGAGAAGGCCGAACCTCCTTCATGGTTCGCCTCGGAGAGGCCGTGGACGAACTCTCCGAAAGACTTAAAGACGAAAACGTCTATATCGAAAAACGGCTGGTCGGCGCTTTTGACGGGACCAACGCCGCCGACATGCTCGACGGCGTTCAACCTCAAGACTGGGACGGAGTGGCGATGGTGATGGTTCCCGATCTTCCCTTGGTCAAGCAGGCCATCGACGGCTGCGTCGAGCGCGGAGTCAAGGTGGTTACGGTCGTCTCCGATCTGCCCTCCTCGGCCCGCTCTTACTTCGTCGGCATCGACAACATCGCCGCAGGCAGGGTGGCCGGGCGCCTTCTGGGACGCTTCACTCTCGCCAGCCCCGGCAACTTGGCCGTGGTGATGGCGTCTCTCTCGCTACGCGACCATGTCGAGCGCCATCTGGGCTGCGCGCAGGTGGTTCAAGCCGAGTTTCCTCATCTGACCTTGCTGCCGCCCCTTGAGGGACGAGACAACCCCGAGGACACCTTTACAATCGTAAACACCCTGCTTTCCGGCCCGAACGGAAAAAACGTCAAGGCCATCTACAGTTCCGGAGCGGCCAATCAGGGCCTGATCGAAGCGCTCGTCAAAAACGAGCGTCAAAAAGACATCGTCACCATTTCTCACGAACTCACCCCCCGCTCCCGAAGGGCTCTGTTGGACGGGACCTTCGACGCCATCCTCAGCCAGGACGCCGAACGCGAAGCCTCTCAGGCGGTGACGCTCTTGCGGCAACTTTGCGACAGCGAGCCGCTGGAGAGACAAAATTTCATTTCGACCGACATCTATTTCCCCGACAATCTTCCTTAACCGTCAAGGCCGCCTCGATCCATTCATCAGTCTTGCTTTTTTGCGTAAAAGCTTAATTTAATCAAGACGTTTTTTTTGCGTTGAAGATCGAGGCTGAGCCTCGCAATCGCGGGTCAAAAAGTCCCATCAGCTTCAATAGGCGCTTTTGAGTTCTCCTAAGGATCGGTCCTCTCCTCGAAAGCCGCCGCCGACTTGAGGGGCCTAAACGGAGAGTCCGGATAGGGGCATTTAAGGGGCCTACAGCAAACGCCCTCAGAGTCTTCCGAGATCTTAAGCGGCCTAATCCGGAGATCGTCGCCGCCATCGTCGTGTCCATGGTCGAGTACATGGTCGGGTCCAAGGACGAGTCCTTGGACCGGCCCATGCTCCGGAGCATGATTCTGCCCATGCTCCGAAACCTCATCTCTTCCCATCCCTCGCTTGAAGACTTCCGAATCGGCCGCGGCTGACCAGACAGGTAGGCCTCTTGCCCGCTTTTTTGAATATTTGCCGGTCGTTTTGGAAAATTCGCCGGTCGATTTTGAATAAGTGCAAGCCCTTTTTGAAAAATTAGACGTCATTGTCCGTAATAAGCGTCCTTCCCATGCTTGCGCAGATAATGCTTATCCAAAAGGCTTCGCCCGATGGAGGGAAAATTGTCCGACAAGAGTCGTCCCATGAGATTCATGTAGGCCACTTCCTCCAAGAACACGGCGTTTTCCACCGCTTTGGCCGGGTCTTTTCCCCAGGTGAACGGACCGTGGGAGCAGACCAAGACCGCTCCGACCTCCGCCGGATCGATGTCGCGCTTTCGGAAAGTCTCGATTATGACCTTGCCGGTCTGCTCCTCGTAGTCGCCGCCGATCTCCTCGTCGGTCATCGAGCGCGTGCATGGAACGGTCCCGTAGAACGAATCGGCGTGGGTCGTTCCCCGGGCCGGCATGTCCAGCCCGGCCTGAGCCCAGATCGTAGCATGCCGGGAGTGGGTGTGAGCGATCCCTCCCGCCTTGGGAAAGGCCCTGTAAAGAGCCAAATGAGTGGCGGCGTCTGATGAGGGTTTTTTGTCGCCTTCCACCACCCGCCCGTCGGAGAGAGCCACCGCCACCATGTCTTTCGGGCGCATAAGGTCGTAACTGACGCCAGAAGGCTTGATGACCATCAGATTTCTTTCCAAGTCCGTCCCGCTGACGTTGCCCCAGGTAAGGGTCACCAGGCCATGGCGCGGCAGCGCCATGTTGGCCTCGTAAACGAATTGCTTAAGTTCTTCCAGCATATTTCTTTCTTCCGACATGGTCACTTCAGCCGCAGCTTTTGCTTGTACAGATCGAGGTTGATGGCGGCCAAAAGGATCAAGCCGCGGACGATATACTGAGTGAACGTGTTGACGTTCAACAGATTCAAGGCGATATCCACCGTCCCCAGAACAAGAAGCCGTCGATGACTGTGTGCAGTCGCCCGTTGCCGCCGATCAAGGCCACCCCTCCCAGAACGCAGGCCGAAATGGCGTTGAGTTCAAGTCCCATGCCGTTCATGGGCTGCCCGCTCGTCAGGCGGGAGGTCAAAACGATTCCGGCGAAGGCCGAGACTATTCCCGTGATGGTGAAAATGACGATCTTGGTTTTGACGACGTTGATGCCGGCTAGTCTGGCGGCTTCGTTATTGCCGCCGATGGCTAAGGAATTGCGTCCAAAGATGGTGTTGCTCAGCAAAAACCCAAATATGACGAAACAAACAGCCATCAATATAATTGGCGTCGGGATGCCTAAAATGTCGGAATCGCCCAAGAGGTAAAATTTTTCGTTCATGATTCCGATGGGAACGCCGCCGCAAATGGTGTAAGCCGCTCCACGAGCCACCTGCTGGGTGGCCAGGGTCACGATGAGGGCGTTGTTTTTCATGACGGCCACGAATATGCCGTTCATCAGCCCGAAAAAGGCGCCGCAAGCCAGACCGCAGGCGATGCCCAGAAACATGTTGTCGGTCTGCTGGAGCACCCAGGAGGTGACCACGCCCGCGCAGGCCACCACCGCTCCCACCGAGAGATCCAAATCGGCTATGACCAGACAAAAGACCATGCCGCAGGCAACCATGCCCACCACGGAAACCGAAAGGCCCAGAACCTTCATGTTGATCCAGGTGAAGAAATTGGGGATGAGCGCCGAACAGACGAAAAACAGCAGGACAAAAACAAAGAGCATCCCGAAGGTGTCCCAAATATTGCCGAAATTCAGCAATTTCCGCTTGGCGGCAGGTGCGGACGCCGGGAGTCGATTTTGCGTCATTGAAGGTTCTCCTTGTAAATTTATGGCCTCACGAGCGGGTCAGACAGGGCGTCAGGCTAAGGCGTCCAGCTAGAGCTTTCGGCTTGGCCGTCAGGCGGCCGCGTCGGGGATCATGGCCAGTTCCAAAGCTTTTTCCTCAGTGGCCTCTTGGTGAGTCAGCTCCCCGACGATCAACCCGTCACGCATGACCACGATGCGGTCGGACACGCCCAGCACTTCGGGAAGATCGCTGGATACCACGATTACGGCTATCCCGGAGATGGCCAATCTGTAAATTAAGTTGTAGATCTCGTTTTTGGCGCCGACGTCGATGCCCCTAGTCGGCTCGTCAAACATGATGCAGCGAATATTTTCCGACAGCCAGCGCCCCAAAATGGCCTTTTGCTGGTTTCCTCCCGAGAGATTGCGGATCAGTTGAAGGTCGGTCGGGGTTTTAATGTTGAGGTCCGAAATCCGCTTGGCGGCGTTGCTCTTCTCCCAGCCGGAATTGATGATCAGCCGGCAGATGAGCGAGTTGCGACGGGCGCTGATGTTGATGTTGTCGCGGACGGAATGGATTCCCAAAATGCCGTCGGATTTACGGTCCTCGGGGCAAAAAACCAGCCCTCGAGTGATGGCGTCGATGGGGCTTTTGATGGTCGCCTTTTGGCCGTCGATGAAGACCTCGCCGGCGGTGCTTCTGGCGGCGCCGAAAATGCCTTTGAGCAGTTCGGAGCGACCGGCGCCCACCAACCCGAAAAGACCGACGATTTCGCCGCCCTTGACTTTCAAGTCGGCTGGAGCTTTGAGTCCCGGCGCCAAGAAATTGTTGATCTCCAACCGCACCTGGCCGTGGTCGCGGGGAGCGTAATCGTAGATATTGCTCACGTCGCGACCGACCATGGATTTGACCAACATCTCGGAGGTGACTTTTTTGACGTCGGGATAGGTGACGACGAACTTGCCGTCCTTGAAGACCGTTATTTTGTCGCAAATACGAAAAATTTCTTCCATGCGGTGCGAAACGTACAAAATGATCTTGCCCTCGGCTTTAAGTTCGGCGATCACGGCGAAAAGCCTTTCGATTTCGCGGCTGGAAAGGCTGCTGGTAGGCTCGTCGAAAGCTATGATCTTGGCGTTTCTGGTCAGGGCTTTGGCGATCTCGACCATCTGGCGCTGACCGATGGAAAGAGATTTGAGTAAGATTGAAGGGGAAAAATCAAGATTCAATCGTTCCAGCGCTTTTTTGGCGTCGGCGTGGAGGGTTTTCCAGTCGATGCGCCAGCCTTTGGACGGCAGCTGCCCCAGGAAAATGTTTTCCTCGACCGAACTTTCCGGCAGAAGATTTAGTTCCTGATAAATGATGGCTATGCCCTTCTCCAGCGCGTCGGCGGTGGAATCGAATTTGACGGGACGCCCGTCGATGATGATGCGGCCGGCGTTGGGAGCGTAATTTCCAGCCAAACATTTAAGAAGGGTGGATTTTCCGGCCCCATTTTCGCCGATCAAGGCGTGAATTTCGCCTTCGGCGCAGCCGAAAGAGACGCCGCTTAAAGCGGCGACCCCGGCGAAATTTTTGCTTATCCCCTCAAATTCGAGATAGTTGGTTCGATTCTGGGTCATGGCGGCTCCCATAAAAAAAATGATAAGTGGGTCCAAGCGGCGGACTAAAGCGCGGCCTGTCAAACAGAGTCCCGTCGAGCAGAGTCCGATCAAGCAGAGTCCTATCAAGCAGAGGCTTGTCGAAAAGCGGCTGATTCAAGCGGGGCCTTATGAATTTAGGGCCAAGGCCCCGCTTGGGCGATGAAGCTCCGCGCGCTCAAGGAGGTGCGCCCGGAGCCGTCGCGAAAAAACTCGATTAAAAGTTACAGACCTTTTTTGTCGAGCTCCTCTTTATAGTTCTCGCGGGTGATCAAAACCGCATCTGTGATGGCCGTGAAAAGCGGAGGCTCCACGCCATTGACGATCCAGTCGTTGAGCATGGCGACGGACTTATAGCCGTGAACGTCGGGACTGGGCAATAGAGAACCCAAAAAGCCTGTGGCGTTGGGCTTGCCGAGTTCGTTGACCGCGTCCACCCCGTTGATTCCGATGGCGATGACGTTAGCCGGGGGGATTCTCTGTCCTTCGGTAGCCCGAACGCCTCCCAAAACCGTATTGTCGTTCATCCCGACGACGAGCCAGTTTTTGACGTCAGGATAGCGGGCCAACAGGGCGTTTCCAGCGTCCAGAGCGCCGGGGATGTCGTTGGACTTGGTGGGAACCTTGTAAATTCTGTCTTCGGGAAAACCGGCTTTAATCAGAGCGTCGATGGAGCCGCTGGTCCGCAGACGGGCGGTCTCAAGCTCCTCGGCGGTAATGGCCATGACCGCCGTTTCCTCGGTCTTCCAGGCGCGATTTTGCATTTCCTTCCACAATTCGGCGCCCTGACGCGCCCCAATCTCGGAAGCGGCCATCATGACCAAAGGCACTTCAGTCATCGGTTCGCCTTTGGCGTTGACGAATTGGTCGTCGACGGCGATGACTTTAAGACCGTAAGAGTCGGCTTTCCGCTTGACGGCCGGCCCCAGCTTGGTGTCGGGGACGCATATGACGAAGCCTTTAGCCCCGGAAGCGGCCAAGGTGTCGAGGGCGTTGAGGGTTTTTTCGCCGTCGGGTATGGCGATTTTAATAATCTCGATTCCCAAGTCGGCCCCGGCTTTGTCGGCGAAGGCCCATTCCGTCTGGAACCAGGGCTCTTCAGCCTGCTTGACCAAAAACCCGATTTTAATCTTGTCCTGGGCTAGAGCCGGTAGTGCCCAAAGCCCGACCAGACACAAAACAGCCAGAAAACCGCGTAAACACTTCATGATTGCTCCTTTTGACGAATGATCTTTTTAACGAACGTTTGACGAACGACGCCGACCTAAAGGCGTCAATCGACGCCTAAATAGAGAGGGCGATGTGAATATGGCGCAGCGGCCTTAATCGGTCGTTCGACCGCAGTCGGTTCTGTTCGACCGTAGGCCGTTCTATTCGACCTTAGATAAGTCTATTTAACTCTAGCGAAGTCTATTCGACCAAAGCGTAGCCTATTCGATCACAGCGAAGTCTAGGACTCGCATCGACGGAGCAGACTCGGTCGATCGATTATCGGCAGGTTGATTATTCAACCAATTATTGACAAATTAATTATTTATTCAATAGGTTAATTATTTGATTAAAGACCAGGCTGCTGAAGCCTGCGGCTTATTTAGTCGTTCAGCTTATTTTTTCTGACCGAATTTGGTTATAAGTCTCTGCAAAAGAATAAAGGAGAAAAGAAGAATTCCGATGATGATCTTGGTCCACCAGCTGCTGAGGGTCCCATCGAAAGTGATGAAAGTCTGAATAAGTCCCTGCAGAAGAACCCCGGCCAGGGTCCCGACCATAAACCCGTAGCCTCCGGTCAGAAGGGTTCCTCCGATGACCACCGATGCGATGGCGTCGAGCTCGACCCCGACGCAGTTGAGGGAGTTTCCGGCGGTGGTGTACAGGGAAAAGACGATGCCGGCCAAGGCCGCCAGAGTGCTCGACAACATGTAAATGCGGACGGTGGTGCTCGGGACAGGCACGCCCATAAGCTTGGCCGAGGCGATATTTCCGCCGATGGCGTAAACGTTTGCTCCAAACCTCATTCGGTGGAGCAAAACGGTTCCTGCGGCCACGACGGCCAGCATAATCATGGCCAAAAGACTGAGTTTGCCGCGCCCGATTCTAAGACCAAAGTCGGTTAAGGTCGCATAAAACTCGTGATCGATGCCGATGGATTCGGTGCTTATTTGAAAACTGATTCCCCTGATCAGAAACATGCCGGTGAGGGTCACGATAAAGGGCGGCAGTCGCAGGTAGTGGATGATCGAGCCCATGCCCGCTCCGATCAAAGCTCCGACCGCCAAGGCTACGGCGAAAGCCGCCAGGGGATGAACCCCATACCACTGAACCAAGACGGCTATCAAAATCGTGGTGAAGGCGATGACCGAGCCGACGCTTAAATCGATGCCGCCGGAAATGACGGCGAAGGTCATCCCCACTGCGGTGATGCCCAAAAAGGCGTTGTCGGTCAAAAGGTTGCCTATGACTCTGAAGGAAAGAAAATTTTTGAACTCGAAGGCGCAAATCACGTATCCAATGACCAGCAGCGCCAAAGTGGCCAGAAGGGGCAGATACCTGCGAATCATACAGCCGCCCTCCTTTTTTGGCCGAGCCTGGCCGTAAAATTGCGCAAGGCGGGAGATTGGGCGCATAAAACCGCCAAGACCACCAAGGCTTTGACGATATAATTAAGTTCCGGTTTAAAGCCGCTGACCAGGATTCCGGTGTTCATGGCCTGGATTATCATGGCGCCGATCAAAGAGAACCCGAGACTGAAGCGTCCCCCCAAAAGAGACGTCCCGCCGATGACCACGGCCAGGATGGCGTCCATCTCCAACCACAGTCCGGCGTTGTTGGCGTCGGCGCCGCGGATGTCCGAGGTGATGATAAGTCCTGCTATGGCCGCGCAAAAGCCGCACCACATGTACACGGTAGCCAGAACCGCTCCGGTCTTGACTCCGACGTTGGTGGAAGCCACCCTGTTGATGCCGGTCGACTCCACAAACATGCCTAGGGCCGTCCCCCGCAAAAGAACCCATCCCAACGCCAAAACCAGCATCATGATGATGATGGCCGTAGGCACGGTCAAAAAAGCGCTGCGGCTGATGAAATCGACGCTGGGGTTGGTGAAGGTCAAAATCTTGCCTTCGGTGATCATCTGGGCCATGCCCCGGCCCGAAACCATCAAAATAAGGGTGGCCACAAAAGGCTGTATGCCCAGCCAAGAGACTAAAAGACCGTTCCACAAACCGCAGGCCAGTCCCGTCAGCAGCGCCAGAGAGATGATTTGCCAGCCGGCCAGCTCGGTTTGGGCCAAAGTGGCCGTGACCGCGCCGGCGATGGCGATGACCGCTCCGACCGAGAGATCGATTCCGCCGGTGGCGATGACGGGCGTCATGCCGAGAGCCAATATGGCCACCGGCGCTCCCCGGTAAAAGACGTCGATGATGCTTCCGAAGAGCCTTCCGTCCTGGATGGTCACATTGAAAAACGACGGGGAATTGATGACGTTGATGACGAGAATGAGCGCCAGCATGCTCAGCTGAGGCAGCCCGCGAAACACACGGAAAGGTTTATTGGCGCCGGAATCTTTAGGCGACTGTTTCATGCTCGACCTCCGCGCCGTCGGAGGCGATGGCCTTCATGATGTGCCCCACCGTCACCTCCGAACCGGTCAGCTCGCGAATGTGCTTGCGATCCCTCATGACCGAAACGCGAGTGGCGTAGCTGACGATCTCTTCGAGTTCGGAGGAAATGACCAAAAGAGCCAACCCATCCACGCACAGCTCTTCGATAAGTTTGATGATCTCGGCGTGAGCTCCGACGTCGATGCCCCTAGTGGGTTCGTCTAAAATCAAAAACCGGGGATTGGTGGCCAGCCACCGGGCCAGAAGGGCTTTTTGCTGATTGCCGCCGGAGAGCAGCTCAATGGGTTTTTCCCTATCGGCGGGACGAATTTTAAGTCTGTCGATGTAATAGTCGGCTAATTTTTCTTGTTCGCCTTTGGTTATCGGTTTGAGCCATCCTTTTTTGGCCTGAAGAGCCAAAATGATGTTTTCCCGAATAGAGAGATCGCCGATGATGCCTTCAACTTTGCGGTCCTCAGGGCAATACCCGAAATCATGCTTGACGGCGTCCACCGGGGACTTGACGTTGACCTTCTTGCCGCCGGCCGTCACTTCACCGAAGTCGGCCGGGGTGATGCCGAAAATGGTCTTGGCCGTTTCCGTGCGCCCGGCCCCCAAAAGACCGGCCACTCCCAAAATCTCTCCGCCTCGGACCTCGAAGGAAAAGGGGGAGACGACCCCTCGCTTGCCCAAGCTTTGGAAGCTGACCACCGGTTCGCCTTCAAGCTCCCGCCGCCGAGTTTTGATTCTTTGGGCTTTGTCGTCGAGCTCGCGGCCCAGCATCATGGAAACCAGTTCAAGCCTGGTAAGCTCGGCCGTTTTACGCTCGCCCACCAAGCAGCCGTTTCGCAAAACCGTGATGCGATCGGTGATTTCGAAAACCTGGTCCAAGAAATGGGTGATGAAAATTATGCCGATCCCTTTATCCCTCAAAACCCTCATGACGTCGAAAACCATGGCCGTTTCATGGCGATCCAAACTGGCGGTGGGCTCATCTAATATGAGAACCTTGGCCGACAGATCCACGGCCCGGGCGATGGCGACGATTTGCTGGACGGCCACCGAAAACCTGGCCAGGTTCTCGGAAACGTCTATATCAAGGTTGTAGCGCTTTAAAATTTCTCGGGCTTTGCGGCGCATGGTCTTGACGTCCACCAAACCGAAACGGGTGGGCTGGCGGCCTAAAAAGAGGTTTTCAGCCACCGACCGATTGCCCAGCAGGTTGACTTCCTGGTAGACCACCCCGATCCGCAGCCGCTGGGCTTCCTCGACGCTGGCCGGGGAAATCGACTGACCCTCGATGAAGACGGCGCCCCCATCCCGTTTATAAACGCCTGAAATGCACTTGATGAGAGTCGATTTTCCCGCGCCGTTTTCTCCTAAAAGAGCATGGATCTCGCCGGAGCGTAAGGTGAAATCCACCTCGGACAAGGCCTTGACCCCCGGAAACTCTTTGCTGAGTCCTCGAACGGCCAATAAAGCATCATCATCGTATACAGCCATAAAAACCTCCGAAACGCCTCAATCGCTCG
>JAISZP010000081.1 GCA_031269135.1 Deltaproteobacteria bacterium
CGCCGACGACAACCAGCCAAGTCGGCGAAAACTCGAATACGCCGGCGACTGGACCAACAAACCGACAGGCAAGCGAGCAGTCAAGTAAACAAGAAAATACGCAGGCAAGCGAACAGTCAAGCGAACAAGATAAAATTCCCTCCAGTCCACAACAACCAAGTCCGCAACAACTTGGCCAAAAACAACCAAGCCAAAAAGATTCAAGTCCCCAAGATCCGAATCAACAAGATCCAAGTCCGCAAGAACCAACCCAACAAGAACCAACCCAACAAGATCCAAGTCGACAAGACCCAAATCATCAAGATGCTCCCGCCGCCGAACGTCTCAAAAACCTTCGCCGCCAGGCCAACGAATTGCCGAAATCCCCCGGCGTCTACCTTATGAAGGATTCTCAAAACAAGATCATCTACGTCGGAAAGGCTAAAATCTTACCTAAACGGGTGTCGAGCTACTTTAGAGACTCTCCGTCGAGTCCCAGAACCGGACTTATGGTCTCGCAAATAACTTCCTTCGAGTTTATGGTCGCCTCGACTGAAAAAGAAGCCTTGATCTTAGAAAACAGTCTGATAAAAAAACATCGTCCCAAATACAACGTGATTCTCAGAGACGACAAGACCTATCCTTCACTGCGTCTTAGCCGAAACGATCCCTTCCCGCGTCTTGAAATCGTCCGTAGACCGCAAAAAGACGGAAGCGTCATTTTTGGACCCTTCCCATCGGTCAGTTCCCTGAAAGAGACGCTAAAGCTGGTCAACCGCCTCTTTCCCCTCAGAAAATGCCGGAGACCGGACGTAAAAAAAACCGACAGACCTTGCCTAAATTTTCAGATAGGTCAGTGCACCGCTCCATGTCGCCCTGAGGTTTCGGCGCAAGAGTACAAAGTCTTGACCGACCAGGTGCGCCTCTTTTTCTTGGGCCAAAAAACCGAACTCTTGAAGATGCTGGAAAAAAACATGAAAGCGGCGGCCGAGCGTTACGATTTTGAAACTGCCGCCACCTACAGAGATCGGCTCACGGACGTCAAAAAGACTTTGGAGCGCCAGGTGGCGGCCACCAGCGAAAACATAGACCTTGACGTCTGGGCTTTAGTGGGCAAAAACGACTTTGTCCAGGCGACTGTTCTAAACATCCGCTCAGGAGTCGTCACCGGTTGCAGACCATTGTCGGCCGAGGGTCTGGAGAACGTAAACTTCTCCGACCAGGACCTTGACGCCGGCGCCCCTTTTGCGCTCGTCAGCCTTCTGAGTCAATACTACGCGGAAGCCGACTTCATTCCTCAGGAAATTTCCCTTAAAACCGCCTGCGGCGGCGAAGAAGCGAATATGCTCGTCGATTGGCTCAGTTCTCTTAAAGGGTCTAAGGTTAAGCTTACCTCCCCCAAAGGCGTCGAGAGACAAAAACTGATGGAAATGGCTTATGAAAACGCGAAGGTGTCGTTGGAAGAGCGCCTAGAGCGTTTGAGCAGGACCAGAGGCGCTATGGCCGAACTTATGGCGAGGCTGGCGCTGAGCTGCATACCTAGGCGTTTGGAGTGCTTCGATCTAGCTCATCTGCAAGGCGAGGCGGCGGTCGCCGGCATGGTCGTGATGGAGGAAGGCGATTTTAAAAAATCCCAGTACCGGAAATTTCGCTTGAAAAGCACCAAGCGCGGAGACGATTACGGGGGCTTGCAAGAGGTCGTCAAACGCCGCTTCAGAAGCGATCGACAAAGCGGGAATTGGCCGAATCCCGACTTATTGCTTATCGATGGCGGTCGGGGGCAACTGTCGTCGGTCATTGCGGCTTTCTCGGAACTCGGCGTCAAGCCTCCCCCTATGGCGGCCATCGCAAAGGACCGCCAACACGGCGGCCCGGAACGCGTCTTCATCCCCGGACGCAAAAACCCGGTCGATCTCAAGCCCGGTTCGGCGGCGCTGACGATCTTAGTCAAACTACGAGATGAAGCTCACCGTTTCTGCCGCACCTATCACCATAATCTTAGAAGCAAAGACATGCTCGGCAGCGTCTTTAAAGACGTCAAAGGGCTGGGTCCCAAAAAACTTGCCGCCCTATTGAAAAGCTATCCGACTCTAGAAGCCTTGACGGACGCGCCGCTAGACGAGATTAAGAAAAAAACCAGCTTAAACCAACAAGCAATTGAGCTTTTGCTTGAAAATGCAAAAAAATTATTGGCTTCTTCCTCCTCCGATGCCGAGGATATCGATGACGCCGAGCATGCCGATGACTCCAAGGACATTGATGATCCCGAGCATATTGATGACGCCGAGGACATTGATGATCCCGAGCACATTGATGACGCCGAGCATGCCGATGACGCCGAGGACATTGATGATCCCGAGCACATTGATGACGCCGAACATGCCGATGACGCCGAGCGGCGATGACGATGTCTAAACCATTCAGCAGTAAAAAAAGCCCCGTTTCCGGGGCTTTTTTACGGCTGGCAGTTTTTCGCTTGGCAATTTTTCGCTTAGCGGGTTTTCGAGTTTCAGTTTACATGCAGTAGTTTTTCACGAAGCAGTTTTTAAACGTAACAAGGCGTCAATAGTCCGACATTCTTTCCGACGACGTGCGGAGCTTGATTTCGACCGTTAGGAGGCAATTCGGCGATAGCCTGGGCTGTTTGAGCCGTCAACGCCTTGGCTGCCTGGACATTGAGGCGGCCTTCGGAAGAAGATGATGAAACGCCTTTTTTCTGGGTTTTTTCCGAGCCTTTTTCCTGCCCTGTCCCATCCTGGGCCGTTTTCCCCAGACCGTTGCCCTTGGGACGGAATTCCTGCTGAGGATAGTGCGGTCCAAGCCTGCCTAAGACATTGTAATTGTTGGCGTCAACTTGCATCATTCACCAAAAAGGCTTAGACGAAATCGCCTCTCTTAAACTTAAGAGCCTCGACTGCGGCTAAAGTCGCCGTCTCGTTCGTAAGCTCCTTCAAGGGGTCTTGCTGAGACATCGAGGCGGCTAACTTGTCAAGTTTCAAAGCGCTTCTGGAAAGCTCCTCGGCCAGAGGGGCAATCTGTTTTAAAGTCAGCTCCGGATCGCTTAAAGCCGACATATACTCTTCCAATGAATCTAAAACGCCGCTTATTTCTTCTTCAGTGTTCAGAGAAGAAAAAGATTGGCTGGATTCTGACGAGAGGGCTTTTTGAGCTGTAAGCTGTCCAAGAAAAGATGAAGAGAATAAATCAACTGTCGCAAGGTCGGAACTAGATTCTTTGTAGGTTTGGACGGGTTTTTCCTTGAGAAAGGATTCAAAATCCTCGACGATTTGTTTGTTTTTAATCAACTGGGAATTTTGTTCCTGGTTTGGTCTCAAAAATACTGACTGTAGCTTGTTGTCGTCGATCTTCATAAAAAGTCTCCAAAACAAACCGACTAAAGGTCGGCAATGTTTGGTCTCCCAAGCTTGCGGGGTTTGGGAGGCTTGTGTTTATTGGCTAAGTTGACCGTCGATGGGCCGATATTAAGCCGCCAGTCAGGGTCTTTTTTTCCCTTTTGACCTTGGCGCAAAACTAACAAGCAATAATTGCGCCAAATTTCTCTCATTCCCAATAAACTTCTCCTTAGATCGAGGAAAAACCTAGTAAATCGTAAAGCCTCCTTCAAGCCGAAAGAAAGCATCGAAGCAAAAAGCTTTGAAGCAAAGAAAGCATCGAAACAAAAGAAAGCATCGTCGCGAAAAGACTCAAGCAGTCCCGGCTCCGGCGGTTTCTTTTCGATTTCCCTCGCCTCGGCCCGCTCTCCAACGTCAATGACTTGTTGCAAATCTGCCGCCATCACAAAAAGTTTGCGTCGCCCTCAATTTTTTCCCAGACAAAGTTTTTGGAGCTTTGTATGTGGAGCTTGGAATAAGAGATTCATTAATATATTTGCTCATTTACTCAATTATTTTAGAAAGAGAGCTGAATATTCGCTTTTCCATTGAAATTTAAATGAAACGAGTGCAGTCGATGAATTTAGATAGGTTAATGGTTCGACCTGACGAGGGAAGCGATGGAGGTTTCAGCAAGGCGAGGCGGCTGAAAAGAAAACTGTTTTGGCCTAAATATATTTAAAAATGGTCGGGACAACTGGATTTGAACCAGCGGCCCCTGCGTCCCGAACGCAGTGCTCTACCAGGCTGAGCTATGTCCCGTTTTTTAAAATACCAGATTTTGAGACCGAGGGCTAAGATACCACAATTTCGCAAATACATCAAATTTTCAAAATGCCGACAATTCCACTTTTGGAATCATCAGTTCAAGCATACCCTTATTTTTCAGTGCTCTAAACGCCGAGGCGAAAAATCAAGTCAAAGACGGAGCAAATCGTCGTCGGCTTCACTTGCGATATAATACGCGGCATTGCGGCGCGGGTTTCTCTTGATCGGTGAACCACGACTGCATCCATTGGGCAATCTCGTCAAAGGGAATACCCAGCCTTGTCGCCTCAAATTCGGCCAGACGTCGGTCGCATTCCGCCGCAAGCGATGATTCTTGCCGCTTATGCCTGGCCAAGCCCTGAATCAAGGCCGTAACCAGCTCTTCAGGCGATTGGTTCATCTCTTGGGCCAAGGCGTCGAGTTCGCTCAGCACGCTTTGGTCCAACCGCAACGTTCCTT
>JAISZP010000169.1 GCA_031269135.1 Deltaproteobacteria bacterium
TGCCTCAGCAACGATTCGACAGCCATCATCGTCTCCATCAACCTTATTCTTATAGACCATCTCTATAGACCATCTTCTACGGACCGTTCGGCATAAATCCTCTCTCTAGACCATCTCCGTCGGCTCGTCGCGACGGCGTCTGAACGCCGTCGTCGAGTCCATGGCCGCAATGCCGTTGGAGATTGGAAGCGCTCAGGGCGAAATTTCATGTTTGACCAAAAAATGTTGTAAAATGAAAAATCTTCCGAGCACGTTCAGCTTGGGTCGGAATTTTGCTAGAATGTCGCTGGTCCGCGCGGCCTTATATTTTTGTCTTCACGGGATAAAATATGTTCGTAACAATCGTTTCTTTTGTCGTCTTATTGTTGGTTTTGATATTCGTCCACGAATTGGGACACTTCCTTGCGGCTAAGCTTTTGGGCGTCAGAGTCGAACGCTTTTCTTTAGGATTCCCGCCGAAAATTTACGCCCGTAAAATTGGAGAGACCGTCTATCAAGTCTGCTGGCTCCCTTTGGGCGGCTTCGTGAAGCTCTTCGGCGAAGAATCAGGCAAGGACATTCCTGTCGCCGAGCAGTCTCGTTCGTTTAGCCATAAACCAACATGGGTCAAGATAATAATCGTATTCGCCGGGCCTTTCTTCAACATACTTTTTTCCATCGTGACTTTATGGTTATTGTCGTGGTCGCTTGGCGTTCAGCATCTGCCGACCGCCGTAGGACCCCTTTCCCCGGACGGGCCGGCGGCTAAAGCCGGTTTGGCGACCGGAGACGTAATCGAATCTATTGATGGAACGCCTATCTTATACTTCGATCAGATAGAAGAATTTATGGAGGCTAGCGGCGGGAGCGAATTGACTTTAGGAGTCAGGCGGGGCGAGGAAACCATCGAGTTCACGGTGACCCCGACGCGTCATGAAGGCAAAGACATGCTGGGCGACCCATTGGGGTATTGGAGTCTGGGACTCAGGCCCATGACTAAACCCGTCATCGGCCATGTCATAAACGGCAAACCGGCGGACAAGGCAGGCCTCAAACGAGGCGATCTCGTCATAGCCATCGACGACAAGCCTATAAACGACTGGGATCAATTGGTGGAGATCGTCAAAGGGCCTGTGGAGCAAAGAGAGCTTGAGACCTTGCCGCCCGCGAAGGAACTTAAGATGACGGTCATTCGCGACGGCCAGGAAATAGAGCTGCGGATGACCCCTCTGCCCGATGGAATGCAGGATCTGGAAGGAGTCACCCGCTATACCTACATGGTGGGGGTCGCCGTGCAGCCTACTATTTTGGTTGAACCAATCGGCCCCGCGACCGCCTTCCACTACGGAGTGACGGATACATATCGCACGGTGGAGCTGACTTTCGTCACTCTCCGTAAAATCATAAGCCAAAAGATATCCGCCAAGCTCATGGGCGGCCCGATAATGATAGCCGAGGTCGCCGGTCGCAAGATTCAGGACGGGCTGGCCGAGTTCATTTCCATGATGACTTTAATCAGCGTGAACTTAGCCATAATAAATTTAGTCCCGCTTCCGGTTTTGGACGGCGGGCAGATTTTGATCTTTCTCATCGAGGGCTTGAGGCGCAAGCCCATCAATCAGAGGGTCAAAGAGGTCACCCAACTGGTGGGAGTGGCCGCTCTGTTCGCTTTGATGATCTTAGTCTTTTACAACGACATTTCCAGAATCGTGACTCGCATGTCGGGTCCACCGACCACGCAGACTCAGACTCTGGAGTAGACGGTGTTGGTGCTGGCTTGGGATACGGCGACGGCCGTGATGTCGTTGGCCTTGGTCGATTTCGATCTTTCAGGGAAATCCACGGTTGTCGACAGTAGAGTCGGAGACGGCGAGACCAATCACTCGGCCCTTCTCCCGCCCTTGGTCCAACAGGTTCTTGATGAAAATTCCCTTTCGATGAAGGATCTCGATTTATTGGCGGTCGGTAGGGGGCCGGGGAGTTTTACGGGGCTGAGGACGGCCTTGGCCTTGGCCAAGGGGCTGGGTTTTGGGGCGGGCAAACCTGTTTTAGGGGTCAGCTCTCTTTCGGCCCTGGCTTGCAGTCACTCCGAGTCCGTTTTGGTGGCCCCGTTGATCGACGCCCGTCATCAAGAGCTTTTCACCGCCCTATTTAGGGTGGCGGGAGCGGATGAGGAGCCTGAGCAGCTTTCCGAAATATTGGTGGTGAAACCTAAAAACCTTTTTGATGTTTTGCGGAATATCTCTAAAACTCGGCAGTCGATTGCCTTAATCGGTCCGGCCCTGAGTCTGGCGCCCGCTCTCCAAGACGGGTTTTACGCCGGCGGCGCCGAGCAGCCGCAAGCGGAGGCGATAGCTAAGCTCGCCTTTCTTCGCTACAATCTAGGTCAAAGCGACCAGTGTCCGGTAGTCCCTCTTTACGGGCGTTCCCCGGACATATTCGCAACCTGGAAGCCGCCTAAACGTCTGAATTCCACCCCTCGGCAACAAAGCCGCGAGCAAGTTCAATCGTCCGAATAGGCTGAAACGTCCAAACAGCCCGAAACGCAAGATAAATCCGGCGAAAGGCTCTGAAAGAGATTATTCTTTCAGAGCCTTTTTGGAGTTGAGACTTGTCGAACAATCAGTGGAAAGTCGGGGCGAAAGAGACCGGGGCTTCGAGATCCGCCGGCAGCTTCACCTTTTCCAAGGTCTGCCGCATAATGTCTATGCCGGGGGCTTTGGGATAACACTTGGTGATCACTCCCATGAAATTCATGGTTTCGGCGATGGCCTCGACAATCAAAGATTTCTGACCCCTTATCTCGAAGTCGAGCTTTTCCAGCACCGGTTTTAAGTACGACAGCACTTTACTGGCCGCGATGGCCGAGATGCGGTTGGCGACCGACAAGGTCGGTCCTTTGAAGTAGCGGTGTCCGGCTTCCAAAGCCACCACATTAGCCAGCGATATGAATTCCTCTTCGAGGAGTCGGCGCTGCTCGGCGTCATCGGGACCTTCGCCCAACTGACTGGAATCGTAACTTAAAGCGACCATCCGTTTCAGAGCGGTATTAAGCCTTAAGTAACGGGTAAAAGCGGCGTTGAGGTCTTCGATGACCTCCGGCAGACTCTCCATCTGCTTTTTGGCGGCGAGCAAGGCCGTCGCAACGTCAGGGGGCATGCCGTCGTACACCGTGCTCGATAAGGTGTTCGCCAAAAGGCCTGTGATCTCTTCGATTTTTTCCAAGTGGGCTATTTTCAACATGTGCTGCTCCTTTTGAATATATGGATTATCGGCTGATTAGCCGTTTAATAGTGATAGAGCCATTTCCGGCAGGGCGTTGGCTTGGCTCAGTATTGAGACGCCGGCCTGGCTTAAGACTTGGTTGCGGACGAAGTCGGTCATTTCGGTCGCGACGTCGACATCCGATATGCGGCTTTCGGAGGTTTGAAGAGACTCGTGCATGGTTTCAAGGTTGGTGAGAGTGTTCTCCAACCTATTCATCATGGCGCCTAACTTGGCCCGGATGCTGTCTTTTCTGGCGATCGCGTCGTTGAGCGCCTCCAAAGCGGTCTGGGCGGTGGACTGGGTGCGGATGCTGGCGCCGTTCCAATCGCCGTCGGAGGCGTTTTGGACCTCGATAAACGATTCGCGGTTAAGTCCGCTCGTCGTTCCGACTAGGCCGAAACCGTTAGCCCCAAATGAGTATCCGTTGAAATTTATGTCCAGGTTCGAGGAATCGGAGGAACTGGCGCCGGTGTTCAATATCCATAAATCCCTTTCCAATCCCACGTCGCGACCGTTAAGGCTGACGCCCCAAGTGCCGTAGCCGGTGGGCTGGGCCCGCATCACGCCCCAGCTCTCCCCGCCGTTGCCGAAAAATGAACCGTCGAGTCCAAGCGACATGGTCTCGTCGTTGTACCAGGTGATGGACTCTTGGAGGGCGGCGCTGCCGGCGATGTCGCCGATCCTTTCGTCGCTGCCGCTGATGTCGTCGTTGTTTCCGCCGCTTCTATTGAAGACGTAGACGGAGGTGTATCCTGAACGGTAATTGTAGGTTTCGGCCTTAGCCCAAAATTTCTCGCTTTGACTGTTGACCGCAGCCACAAAGGCGGAGGCCACCGTGGTTATGGAGCCCGATATTGGAAGATTATTGGCGCCACGGTAGTATTGACTCATATCCACCATTAAAGCCCCTGACTGGCATTCGCTTGCCGCCAAGGAGGCGCTGCCGAAGTAATAATATTCGTCATCCAAGCAAATTCGGTTGGCGTTGTTTTCATAATCGCCCGCCACCAGCCGCCAAGCGTCGTCGCCGTTTCTAAAATCCAGCCTCACCCGAGACTGGGTGCCGCGATTGACTGAATCAATCAGCCGCTCCAGGCTTATCCCGGAAGTCATCTCGTAGGCGCCGCCTATGTAGCGACCGCGGCTAAGGCTGGCGTCGTCGTTTTCGGCTTCGTCCCAATTATAGCCGTAAGCAAAAATTGTACCCGCATTCCAAGCCGAGACCGGCTGGTTGAGGCTGGGTATCCCGCCTCCGCAGCAACCGGCGGCGGCGGCTTGTCCTGATAGGCTGGTGGTGCTCCAGATATCGTTTTTGGCGTCGCCGCCGACCTGCAGACCGGTGGTCGTAGTCGCCCTGACGTCGCCTATTTTGATGAAATAATAGTCTTCAGCCTCGCTGTTGCCTGCGCCGAAGTGTATCTTAAGTCCTTTTCCATGGTGCAACGAATCGACCGAGCCGTCTAGGAGCTTCACGCCGTTGAAGTTGGTGGCGGAGGCGATGCGATCGATCTCGGCGGCCATGGCCTGGTATTCGGAATTTATGATCTCTCTCTGAAGGGTCGTATAGGTGCCGGTGGCGGCTTGTTCGGCCAGTTCCCGCATCCTTAGCAGTTTTTCGTCTATGACGGCCATGGCGCCTTCCGCCGTCTGAAGAAGGCTGATGCCGTCGGCGGCGTTGCGGATGCCCTGCTCGATATTCAGTATCTCCGAGCGCATCAATTCTCTTATCCCAAAGCCGGCTGGGTCGTCTTCGGAGCTGTTGATCCGCAGGCCGGAAGAGAGTCTCTCGGTGTTGACGGCCAGGCGGGCGTAACTTTTATCAAGGTTATAAGCCGTGAAGATGGCCGGCATGTTGTGGTTCAAGACGATTCCCATATGACACCTTAGAGTTTTAAGCGGTTTGACCTTTCGGGGAAGTATTTCAACTTCCTTCAAGTGTCTTATCGGCAATCCGAAAAAAGACTTTAACCTTTTTCGGTTTTTTTTTAACTTTGTGATAGCGTGACTTTAGCTTTACGGAAAGCTTCACTTTAGAAATGGTCGATTTGTCGACCGACAGGCGAGTTGAAGCAATCCGACAGGACTCTGGCGGCGGGTTAGACCGAAGTTTGACAGTTGGTTTTGGGAAACACCCTGAAATCAAGGCAAAGAGGGCTAGAAAAAAAAGTAGTGAAAACTGCCAAAACCGCATTTAACATTATTTAACGCTTATGCATGGTTTAGACATCAAATTAACATATCTTATCTAATCTATTTATTGGTAATTATTGAATTATTGTGCCTCCATACACCGATTTAAATTGTTATACAGCTAAAATACACTGACTTATGTAATTGACAAGCAAAAAAACCTATTAAATTTTTAGTTAACAAATTTTTAGTTAACATTAATCAAAAAGTTGCTATTAGAGAAGAAATATAATTATCATTCAAAATATAGATCAAATATTATTGACGAGTCTAATTATTTAAATGATTTAATAAACAAATTGCAATAAAGAAAACTTGTTGCAGTCTAGAACCAGGTTTATTTACTAATTTCGTTGGCTTTGGTTTGGACATAGCCGAGACGCGGAATATTGGAGACTAGGTCAATGTTTATTTACTTATTTCATCAGCTAAGGTTTCTGACCTTAAGTGAATAGTAATTGCCGCCTTTTATCTGATACGAGGTCTTTTTGAGATCAAGATAAAAACTCGGACACCGTTTCTTTAGCCTATAAATCAATGGAAGGCGCAATTATATTAAAATCAAGAAATTTTACATTCATTATTTGATGAAATTTTTTTTGCTACACCTTGGGGAAAACAACGAAAGCAAGTAAGCAAAAAATTTATTATTTACCATAAAAATCATGCGTAAGCATATTTTTTATAAAATGTCAAGAAAAAAATTTTTTCCTTTTTTCGTTTGCTGAAATGCTTATAGCATATTGATTTCCGGAAATATACCGCAATAAAGCTGGCGGTGCGCAAAAATATTAAGGTTGAGTAAAAGGAGAACTGTCTTGGAATTGACTAGGAACCTTAGTTAGACCGTTTCAACTTTGCCGAGCAATTCAACTAACTTTGGAAGGCCCAAACCCAGGGCTCTGAATGCACGAGCTGCTCCTGGTTTTGCCGATGGACGTAGCCTAATTCTTTTGCCGTTTACTTCTGCTTCGGTAGTAGTCAGCATTTTCAGGTCTGCGACGACATCATTCCACTCAAGCTTTGGTTCTTCAGGTTTTTTATTTTGTTCCAACGCGTCCATAAGTGTTTTTCGCAAAAGAATCGCCAAATAACTGCACCATATGTGGCCTCGTATCGTTTCGTCGTTTTGATGAAAAATTGGTCTAGTTTCGAATATAGATTTTGTAGTCCTAAATATTGTCTCAACACCTAATAATTGTTTATATTGCAAGGCGATTTCTTGCGAAGGCAACTTTAAATCTGTTCTTAATATAAAAATACCATCATATTGTTTTTCTTCTTCAATCTTTTGATAATTTACTGCATAATTTTTCTTTGATACAATATAACGCCTAAATCCTTTATTGCCAACTAGTGATTTATCGCCATTTTTGATGGCCTCTTCTAATTTTTTAATAATCTCATCTCGTGTATGACGATCCTTTGCTGCCTCTTCGTCATTTAAGCAAACTATATACCTATTATCTCCAACGATTACTTCTTTTACCTTTAACGGCGCAGGATCATTTAACTTTGTTCTAGGCGAAACAACCTCTATAAATGGAGAATCATCAGCAAAAACTTCTTTCATATCGGGAGCTCTTCTCATTTTAGCTCCTAAAATGTAATTCCAGTTCATATCTTTTAATGCTTCAATTGTATTTTTACTTATCATTCCACGATCTGCTACAATGCATACATTGCTGATGTTGAACCGCTTCTTGAGCCTTTCAGAAATTGGAAGCAAGGTCGTTACATCCGCAGTGTTTCCAGGCCAAACTTCCGTGCAAACGGGAAATCCCATTTGGTCCATTACAACGCCCACTACGACTTGGTTCAAGTCTGGCCGATGATCCTTACTGTGACCACGCCGACCAAGTTCATCGCCGCCATTGCCCTCGAAGTAGATGCCGGCGGCATCGAAAAAGAACAGTTGCAATTTAGTGAAAAGATTCCTTCGTTTCGCAAATAACGCTTCTTCCATCAGATCTTTGACGCTCCTAACGCCAAATGCTCTTTCAGCCTGTATCGGGGCTTTATTTGAACGGCTCTTGGCCTTCACGTCGGATTGCATCTCTGGGACTCTTTCAAATTCATGG
>JAISZP010000158.1 GCA_031269135.1 Deltaproteobacteria bacterium
CACTGTTTCCATTCCATATTCGCTCTCGCCGACTTTCCGCCATCAATGCGCCATCATTTCCCCTGTCATAGCTCGTCAAATTCGGCGGTTTCACGCGCAATCGTCAATACCTCTTGCTCATTCTCGAACTCCTGCGTCCATTCGTTGAGCTTTTGCCGCAACATGGTCTTATCCGGCAGATAAAAACTGTATTCCGAGCGTAGATATTCTCACCCTCCGGCAAGGTCAGTTCGACAACGCCATCGTCTTTTTCTTTGCAGAGCAGTATGCCGACCGTCGGATTCTCATTTTCGGTTTTCGCATATCGGTCGAAATAGTGAACGTACATCTGCATTTGTCCTAAATCTTGATGCTGAAGCTCGCCAACCTTCAAGTCGATGAGCACGTAACATTGGAGCAGCCTGTCGTAGAACACCAGATCGACGAAGAAGGACTTTTCTTCAAACGTGAATCGTTTCTGGCGAGCCTCGAACAAGAAGCCCTTTCCAAGTTCAAGCAGAAATTTTTGCAAGTTATCGTTGAGAGCGGTTTCCAGGTCGGTTTCACTGTATTTGGTCGATTCCTCCATGTCGAGGAATTCCAGCGTCAACGGATTTTTCAGCATATCGCGCGATTTCTCGATCGTCTGACCTTCATCGGCAAGCCGCATCACTTCGTCCTTGTCGCTCGACAAAGCAAGGCGCTCATACAAGCTGCCGTTGTACTGTCGCGACAGCTGCCGCACCGTCCATCGTCGCCGCGCCGCTTCGATTTCGTAGAAGCGACGCTCGTCGGCATTTTTGATTCGCATGAGCACCAGGTGATGCGTCCAGCTCACCTTGAACGGATACAACTCGCCAATCGCAGCAGGACGGATTGCCCTTGAATCTTCACCGCTGAAAATCGTAATCAATGATTGCGATTTTTACGCTTGACTGCAATTACTAAACAAGCCAGAAATTAATTCTGGTCATTGCCTCATGGTGTATAAGAAAAGGTGAATGGAGCGAACACTTCCATTAGGCCGTCAATAAAGGTAAAATGACCAAAAATCATCATCCGCCAACCTGATGAATACGCCTTGCAGACACGATTAAAAGACCAGGTCTCCGGACTCGAAAAGGGCGACTCAGGGCCAGTGCCCCCCCTTGACCTGAATAGTTACTAAATTTCATCACATAAAACGCGGCGTCAATGGATGTCATCAATGGACGTCAATAGTCTAATTCCAATTAGGCGCAATTTTTTGCAATAGCTTTCTTTATGGCGATCTGCAGATATTTGTCGTAACGAACTCAAAAATACATCATCAGACATTGATGCATCATCAGGCATTAACGCATCATCAGATGTTCCGCAGGTCGATTAGCCAGGTTGAGAATTGCCTAAAAGCTCAACATTGCCGACCCAATAACCGACCCATGGCTGACCAAATGGCTGACCCAGGATTGTCGCAGGGCCGACCAAATACTGGCCCAAATACTGACCCATGGCCGCCCCATTTTTTTCTTGCCTGAAAACGGAAATGTGGTATTATATTTTTTTCTTACACTTACGGTAAGTTAAAGAACCCACCAAAAGGAGCGGGAACACTGGAGGAAACATGCTACATATAAGAGTTAAAACAGAAGATTTAAAAAAATCGATCGCCCAGACCAGCTCCGTGGCTGACAAACGTACAACCATGCCTATCTTGAACAACGTCTTGGTCCACACAGAAAACGACCAGCTCGTTGTGACGGCTACAGACCTGGAAACAACCTTTCAGGCCAACTATCCGGCTGAGATCTTCGAAGAAGGCCGGATTGCGATACCGGCTAAGACTTTTTCCACCGTCATCGGGGCCTGCGTCAGCGAGCACATAGAGATAAAGGAGACGGACAACCACTCTATGGACCTGTCCAGCGGCAGCTTTAAACTTACTTTGTTCGGGCTTTCGCCTACCAACTTTCCCAAGATCCCTGAATTCAGCGATGTGGCGCTTACGCAAATAGAAAGCAAAGACCTTTTAGATGCCGTAAATAAAGTCGGCTTTTCCATGAGCACTACGGATCATGTCTATACCTTAAACGGCGTCAACCTTCTTAAAGAAGGCGGAGACCTCTCTGAACCGGAACTCAAGTTCGTTTCCACCGACTCGCAACGACTAAACGTCTGCGCTCTTACCGGCATCGCTCTTAACGATTTAAACATAGAGCCTACCGGCATAATAATCCCCTCTAAAGGCGTGCAAGAGCTTAAAAATTTAGCTGAATCATCTGAATTTATTTCAATCGGCGTATCTTCCAACCATTTTATCGCCAAATCTGATAGAGCGACTTTACAAATACGTCTTAAAGATGGGGCTTTCCCTGATTATAAACCTATAATACCTAAAGAAAATGATCAAATCGTTTGGTTGGACCGAAAAGAATTTATAAGTTGTCTAAAACGCGTCAATATCGTCACTCACCCCAAAAATCCAGAGGCGAGATTCGTCTTTTCCAACAACCTTTTGACCATCACCGTCACCAATCCGGAATTGGGTCAGGCTCAAGAGTGCATGAATGTGGACTACACCGGAGAAGAAATCACTACGGCGTTTAATCCGGTCTTCTTGCTTGAAGTCGCGGGAGCGATGAAGAGCGAAAGAATCGCCATCGCCTCAAAACCAGACGTCGCCACGTACTTGATCACCGGTCCGGAAGATCCCAGCTACAATGCTGTAGTCGTCAGCATGACAATCTCTCAAGAGTGAGTCCTCGACGACTATTATCGTCAAAAATCAAAAATTTTACGTCTTCGGTGTGCCGGAAAGCTGCAGGAGCTTGCTCTGCGGATGAATGGCGCACATTCTAAGAGGGCTAATCCAATAAGGATTAGCCTGATTTAAAAATCGGCCAAGGAACTGGCCTGCCAGGAGGGATTCCCAGGATGGACCCCCCATTGGGGGTCTGGGTGAATCGCGAAAAAAATGTCCCCGAGAGTTATTCTCATGGCAAGCTCGCGAGCTTGCTCGTGGGTGGTTCACCAAGAATATGGACTTTCTTTTCTCTTTAAAGGTTCAAACATTGATGGATCCAGGCATTGATAGCTTCAGGCATTGATGGAACCAAACATTGATGGCTCTAGGTATTGAGAGATCCAAACATAGATGGATCCAAAACTGACAGCCCTAAACTTTCTCGTCTCGACACTGACTTAGCCCTTACGCCCAAAACTTCGGCTACAACCGCCATCACCCCAATGTGCGCCACTTTATGTTCCACTTTCGCATCGCCAACCTAAGCTTATCTAACCGCACAATTATTAAAGAAAATAACTAGGATCGCCGCAAAGAGGTTATGTCTTCCATCGCAGCAGTCGGCAAGACCAAGGCGGCAAGATCATAGCGTAAAGTTCAGAGCGTCAGGACCAAGGCGGCTAGATCATAGCGTAAAGTTCAGAGCGTCGAGACCAAAGCGGCAAGATCGGAATGTCGAGACCCGGCCCCGACCCAGTTCTCTCCCGCTACCGAGAGCCAAGACAAAATGCGGCTCCTGTCGACAAGCGATTTCGACGCTTTCCGTCATCCATTCAACCAGCCGATCTATTTGCCTCGGATCTCGCCCCTGGATTTAAATTAAGCCTCGCTGAAATAGTTGAGATCTTGCATTATTTGCCAAATTGATGTATATTAGATTTATTGAATGGCACGATTTTAGACATAAAATTACTCGTAACGCAGTCCATTTCTACAGGAAATATGTTGTCTATCAACCTTAACATTGCCGAAACACCCTACTTGACGGCAAACACATCGACATTAAAAAGATTATTTTAATGCTCTCATACGATTTTCTGTTAAAATAATTTAATTTGATTGCTATATCAAATACTGTTTATTTATTATATTTATTTTCAGTTTACCAACTGAGCATATGTAAAAAATCTTTATCGCTTTTTCTATAAACAATGAATCATTAAAACAATACAACCAAAAGATATTTAGTTTAAAACATCATATCATTGCAACAATCACATATACAAACAACATCAAGCATCGAACTGGGAATTTAGCGAGAGGTGGAGGGCTCGACGTTTATTATATCCAAAGACATCTTACAAACCGAAAAACTCCTGCCTATACTAATGCAAACAAACGCAGCAGGACCGAAGTCTTCAGTCGGAAAAGCCGCCGGAAACATGAGTTCACCCTCTTAAAACCCTCAAACTATATTCCAGAAACCGTCAAAACTATACCATGGAGAAAAAATTGACTGATACACCAAACAATAATACTGATTACGGCGCAAAAAACATTCAGATTCTTGAGGGTCTGCAAGCTGTCCGCATGCGTCCCGCCATGTACATCGGAACCATCTCCAGCCAAGGACTCCACCACCTAGTCTACGAGGTGGTCGACAATTCCATCGACGAGGCCATGGCAGGCTATTGCACCCGCATCGACGTGACCATCACCCAGGCTGGAACCGTCAAAGTGAAAGACAACGGTCGCGGCATCCCCGTCGACGAGCACCCCACCGAAAAGGTCCCTGGCGTGCAAGTAGTCATGACCAAACTCCACGCCGGAGGAAAATTCGACAAAAAAACCTACCAGGTGTCGGGCGGTCTTCATGGCGTGGGCGTTTCAGTAGTCAACGCCCTATCGGAATGGCTGGAAGTCGACGTCAAGCGAGACAAACTACGCTACCGTCAGCGCTATGAGGCCGGCACCCCTGTAACTCCGCTGAACGTCATCGGACAGGTCGAAAAAACCGGAACCACTGTTCACTTTAAGCCGGACTCCACCATCTTTGAAACGACTGAATTTGAATTTGAAGTGCTCTCCAAACGCTTAAGAGAACTCGCTTTTCTGAACAAAGGCCTTTACATCAGCTTAACCGACGAACGCACTTCCGAGAAGAGGGAGTTTCAGTACAAAGGCGGCCTGGTTGAATTCGTGGCCCATTTAAACCGTCAAAAAACTCCAATCCACGACAAACCCATTTACTTGGAAGGTCAGAGCGAAAATATTCAAGTCGAGGTCGCGCTGCAGTACAACGACAGCTACAACGACCAGGTATTGGCCTTCGCCAACAACATCAACACCCCTGAAGGCGGCACCCACCTCTCAGGCTTCAAGACCGCTCTAACCAGGAGCGTCAACCAATACCTCTCCAACGGAAACCTTCCTAAAAACCTCAAAGTCTCAAACTTGGAAGGAGACGACGTCAGAGAGGGTTTGGCGGCCGTCATCAGCGTCCGCATCCCGGAACCCCAATTTGAAGGCCAAACCAAGGCCAAGCTCGGCAACGCCATGGTCAAGGGACTGGTCGACACCTTAGTCTACGAAAAACTCTCCACCCACTTTGAAGAAAACCCGGCGGTGGCTAAAAAGATCATAACCAAGGTGGTCGATGCGGCCAGAGCCAGGGAAGCCGCCCGCAAGGCCAGAGAAACCATGCGGAGCAAGGGTTCCATTTCAGGCAACTCCTTGAGCGGAAAACTAGCCGACTGCCAGTCGAAAGTGCCTGAATTGTGCGAGCTGTTCATAGTGGAGGGCAATTCCGCCGGCGGCAGCGCCAAACAGGGACGCGACCGTAAATTTCAGGCCATCCTGCCTCTGAGAGGCAAGATTTTAAACGTCGAACGGGCACGTTTCGACCGCATAATCAATAACCAAGAGATTCGAAACGTCATCACCGCTTTAGGGACGGGCATAGGACCTACAGGCTCTTCAAGCTTGAACATGGACAAGCTCCGCTATCACAAAGTAGTCATCATGACCGACGCCGACGTGGACGGGGCTCACATAAGAACGCTTTTGCTCACCCTTTTCTACCGCCAAATGCCCGAACTCATCGAGAGAGGACATGTCTTCATCGCTCAACCGCCTCTTTACGGCATCAAATCCGGTCAAAAAGAGATCTACGTTAAAAATGACGCCGCCTTAAGGGCCTTTACGATCTCGCGCTACACCGAAGACAGAAAGCTGACCGGTCAAGGTTCGGAGGCAGTATTGGAAAAGGAAGTCTTCAAGGATTTCTTGGATAGTCTCATCGCCGAACGCGACTTTAGAAACCGCTACAACCGTCTCGGCTTTCCCGCCAAACTCTGGACTATGATCTTCGATGCCGTGAAAAAAGACCCGATAGGATTCATGGACCTGCAGTGGACCCAGAACCTCGCCGGCATCCTCATCAAAGCCGGTTTGGACGTGACGGGACCCATCGAGCCGACTCAGGCCGCCCCGACCCCCTCGGAGACTTCGGAAGCGTCCGAGGCTTCGGAAGACGCTCAAGACCCGGAAGACAACACTCAAAAGGGTTATGCCCTCATCATGGACGCCATCCACGACAACCGCAAGAAACTGACCTTAAACTCCGACTTTCAACACGGAGAGCTTTTTCAAAAATACATAAAGCTTAAAGATAAAGTCGACAGCTTTATCCAGCCCCCCTACGTAATCGAGTTTAAGGAACGCCGCTACCAACTGGAAACGGACTCCGAGCTTTTGGAAGACATGGAAAATTCCGGTCAGAAAGGCTTAAGAGTGCAGCGCTACAAAGGTCTGGGCGAAATGAATCCCCCGCAGTTATGGGAGACGACTATGAACCCGGAGAAGCGCACTTTCCTGAAAGTGAAAATAGAAGACGCCATGGACGCTGACGATATCTTTACCGTCTTGATGGGAGACCAAGTCGAACCCAGAAGAGACTTCATCGAAACCAACGCCTTGAACGTCCGTGAATTAGATATTTAAAATCAAGGTTCCAAGGAGTCTTTCGGATTTCGGCGCCATATCTTGTTTTGACGACGCGGCGCCGCCAAAGAGCGGCTGAGCATGGTCGATATAAGACGCCGAAAAAATATATAAATATCGCTTATGTATAATCCGTAAGACTCCTACAAACGCGGCAGGCGGCTGACCGTTTCGATTCTCCCGCCTGTCATCTCTCACGTTTCATCTCCCGACTTTTACCTCTCGCCTGTTATCTCTCAATGTCCATCTTGCATCGGCGATGTCTCCCGTCTATACCCCGCCTACTATATCTCAACAACTATCTTTCCCGTCTATATCCCGCCTACTATCTCTCAACGACTAACTCTCAAATACTATCTCTCTGGGCGCATATCTCAGTCGGCGCAATCAACTCGCCGAAGGAGTTAAGCTGCATTTTGCCGTAGTTCGCTGCTTTGGAGAAGGCGTTCGCTTTGAAGAAGAGATTTGCTTTGCAGCAGATGTTCGCTTTGGAAGCCGACCAATATCGCCCTTAGCTTTAAGCCGTACTCTCTAAAGCCGGCCCGGTCGAAGGCGCCGAAAACTCGCCGGTCGTTGTGGTCCTGCCGGCGATACGCTGCATCAAAAAGGCGCGGAAAGCCTGTCGTAGTGGGGCTTTTCGCGCCATGTCCTTTTTTGTCGCTTATGCTTCCGGGCCTGAACATTTGTCGCCAAGCGGCACAATTTTTATCGTGTAACCGAGTGGGAGCAGGACTTTGAAAAGGACGTCCATTTGCGGAGTCGCCTTCATGCTTTCCAGCCTGGCTATCGCAGGTCGCTTTACGCCGGATATTTCCGCAAGCGCCATTTGCGACAAGCCTTTTACCTCCCTTGCCTCAATCATCTTGCCGATCAAGGCGACTTCAAAATTGATGCGCTCGCGCAGCGCCGGGCTTACCCTTGTTTCGTCGCTCATGTAGTCGGAAAACGTATCAATGACTTTTTCGTCGGCCATGCGGCTCACCATGCCTTTCCGTAAAATCTTTCAGTTTTGCCCGCAGCTGTTCATTTCACGGAAACGGCGCGTCGGGAGGCTATTTCCGCTTTGAGCTCATCGACGAATAACTATTGCCCCTCTGAGGGAAAAGCCGCAGCTCGCGGCTATCAGCGTCGTTAAACATGCAGCTCGCGCTTAAAACTCGAGATGTCTTGGCGGTTTTCTAAAAATGGGCCGAGCTTGACTTGCCAAGCCGATTCGGCCATTAATTCCCTTAGGGCGAAATGGACCAACATCAAGCCCCATAGTTCCTGGAGAACCAAATCCGGCGTTTTGCTGCGCAAAATCGTGCCGACGCCATGAAGTCCATTTTTGAATTCTCCATACAAGTTCTCGATCTCGCATCGCTCATGATGCAAAGTCGCCAACTCCTCCGCCGGCGCCGACTCATGGTCGAAGATGTTCGTTATCAGCAGGCGTTTTTCTTCTGAGGTTCGCTCAGCTACAGGATCGAGATTTTTATCGATGAGTTTATGCTTTATGCATTTATACTCTATGACCCTCACTATCTTCAATACAGCCTCTTTGTCTTGATCGTCTCTTATCAAGCTGATGAATGAG
>JAISZP010000251.1 GCA_031269135.1 Deltaproteobacteria bacterium
AATAGGCTGACTAAGTTGACCCTGACAAAACAACAAGGGATAAGTGAGCGTCAAAGAAATGGATCTTTTGTCGCAATTGCTAGCTTTAATATAAGTCGGCAAAGGGAAAAAATCAAGGGGTTGGCGGCTTTGAGATGTAAAGTTTTTAGCGCAAAGCGCAAAAATCGTCAAACAGTTGCGGGTGAGAGCGCCTGTCGGCGTCGATTTCGGAGGCGAAACCAATTTCAGCGGAGAAACCAATTTCACTGGAGAAACATTGAGCGGCGCCTTCGGCGACGCGTCCGGCGACGCGTTGAAGCGCCGCCTCCGATGACGGCGGTTTGCCCGGTTCAAGCCGAATATTTTGTCAAGCCGAATTTCTCGTCAAGCCGAATATTTTGTCAAGCCAACTCTCTTGCACGCCCAATATTATGTCGAGCCGAATATCCAGCCAAGCCGAATGTTTTGTCGCGCCCAATACTAGATTGGATAGGAGCATGACTAGTTTGACGTTTTGCCCAGGTTTTCGGCCTAAACTCTCGGCTTTATTCAGCGGGAGCAGCCAAGCGACCGATAAACAGCAGGCTGTTGGTGCTTTTCTCCTGAATAAGAAAGATGAATGGATGGTCGGCTTTAAAGATAGTCGGCTTCAGCTCCATGGCGGTCGCCCGCACCATCCCGCCGGTTGCGGCGGCGGCTTCGGTGCCTTCCTCATTGACCTCCACAAAGGCCTTGTGCAGAACATCACTTAAATAATTTGAGGAGTCGGCGGTCATTTTGGAGTAGTCGGCATTGGGGCCGAAGGCGGGACCTAAACCGAGTTTTTCAAGGGCGGGTCGAAGGGAAGTGGTGCCCCAGGTCAAAGAGAAACGGGGAAGAGAGAGCTCTACTTCAGCAAAAGCTAATCCATTTACGATAGACTGTAGTTTTTCCGAATTTAAGCTGTTTTCCAAATCGGTCAAAGTGCTCTGCTCATTTGCAGGCAACAAAATCACCATGGAAAGATCTTCACCTGCGTAAGGCAGTTCGATAGCCTGCAGTTCGGTTGACTCGAAGTAGTTGAAGTGATCTTTAGCGTTCATGAACTGGGCTTTAATCGGGCCGCTTTCAGCCTGAAAATCTCCCTCAATCGTCAGTTCCGGGTTGAAGGGCGATTCCCATTTTCCTTTAAAGTAAACGGCGTTTATTAAAATTAAGGTTGTAGAGTTGCTGACGGGCGAGGGAAGGAAATTCAATATTTTATCCCTAGTGGCTTCAGCGACCCACTCGTTGATGTCTTCTCTAGCCTGAGGCTCGTTGTTTCGGTAGTCGACGGGAAATATCCTGGAACCATAATATTGGTTGATCACATCAAAAAAACTTTGCAGAATTTCCGAGTCTTTTTGCGGCCAGAGGGAATTGGCTAAGGTGAAAAGCGGGCCGTCTCCGGCGTCATCGCTAGCTTCATCGTCGGCATCATCGCTAGTTTCAAGCTTTTTAGTCAAAAGCTCAAATGATTGGTGAAGCTCTTCTCCTTTAGTCGGAAAGCGAAACACGTCTTCAATGGCTTTAGCCGCTTGTCCGTCGGCCCCGGCGTAGGTCATCGCGACGGCGGTCGAAACGCTGAGAGGCGAAAAAAATAGATTGCCTTTTTCCTCTTTGAGTTCTTTATATAGGTCGAGGGCTAGAGAGGTGTTGCCGTAGGTCAAAGCGGAAATATCGTCGCTGGGCGCTTGTTCGGTCTGAGCGCCTGAGGCCTCGGAAACCGCCGGAAGGCCGACGCTCAAGGCGATGGCCATAACCGCGGAAAACAGCATTAGGGAAATGCCGGGGAGCAATTTGACGAACATAAATAATCCTTTAACTGGCGAACGGAAAATTGGGCGAACAGACAATTGGGTGAAGAGCCGCTAAAAGACTTCGTTCTTTAGTATTTTCTCCACCCAGGCCGGAACAATTTGAGAAGCCGGGCCATAGAACCCTTGGTCGAAGTAATCCAAGTTGGCCGACGGCTCAAGGTTTAATTCAAAGGTCGCAGCCCCGTGGCTTTTGGCGATTTGCACCAGGCCGGCTGCCGGGTAGACGACGCCGGAAGTGCCTATGGAGACGAATATAGAGCACCCTCTGATGGCGATGTCTATTTCGTCGAGGTGGTATGGCGTTTCCCCAAACCAGACTACATTAGGCCGTAAAGTTCCTTTTCGCCCGCAGTTTGGACATGCGTCTTCCGAACTTAAATCGGTGGTCCAATCTCGGGAATCTCCGCACTTGGCGCATAGGGCGCTTAAAAGCTTGCCGTGCATGTGCAGGACTTTTTTGGAACCGGCCTTTTCGTGGAGATCATCGACGTTTTGAGTGACTAAAAAAACGCCATATTGGTAATTGCGTTCTAAATTGGCTAAGGCCAGGTGAGCCGGGTTGGGCACGGTTTTAATCAATTCCTTACGCCTAAAATTATAGAATTCGTAAATTTTCTCCGGGTTTTTGTAAAAAGCCTCTGGAGTGGCGACATCCTCTATACGGACTTTGTTCCACAAGCCGTCTTTGTCTCTGAAGGTGGCCAAACCACTTTCACGGCTTATGCCGGCACCTGTTAGAATAAAAATCATATAAAACACCTGGTTGTATAGTATAGCGATATGTAATATTACGAATTAAAAATTGAAAGGATGTATTGAATTTTTTAAAGTTAGTAATTTGTTATATTAGATAATCTATCATTTGGAAAAGCTGATTTCTAAGCGATAATTTGCTTTTTAATGTAGAGAGTCCAATTTGAGAACGAAAAAATAACGGGGTAGAGTCAGAGTGCTAATAAGCTTATCTTTTTATTATACATTTTGAGTAGTAGTTTTTCTAGTCAATTATTTCTAGCGCCGAAGTTTGACTTTTTCGAAAATCCATGCCAAGGGGCAATAACCGCGAGCGGTTTGCCTGCGCTTTGTTTTTCTTAAGCAGGACTGAAAACATGAACTCGGAGTTTGTCGTCATGGAGAATTTGCCAGGTTCCGGGCGGCCAAGGCCGGTTATGGGCAGCAAGACTGGAGCTAGCCGACTAAGATTGGAGCTAGCCGTCTGAGATTGGAATTAGTCGGCTGAGACCGGCTCCGGCGTGATTGAGGCGAGAGGTGGAGGCTTATGCTCATGTTTATGGCCATAGACTAAAGGGCAACGACGCGAGCAACGGCAACGACGCGAGCAACGGCAACGACGCCGTCAAGGACGACAATGGGAAATGCCGCTAAGGCCGACAATGCGGCGCCGGACTCCGTTATAGGTCCCGAACTGTATAGGTCCCGGACTGTTTAGGCCCCGGACTGGGCTTTGATGAACAAATCCTGCCTTGCCGAGTCCTGCCTTGCCGAGCCTTGCCTTGCCGAGGCGTCGCGCCAAGGCTGCTTTCATTAAAGGCGGCGAGAGACGATCGCGTCACGAACATTTAGTATGTAAATAGGAAAATAGAGTACTTTATCCCCAGACTTGCAACACATACTAACTGTTATTTTCAGGTTTTCAACCGCAATTATTTTCTGAGCGGGTTAATTTATGTACTGGTCGGATACGAGCTTCAAAATTGTCTCTTGTCTTAGAATAAGGATTCTTCTAACCGAGGGATCTGGTTTTGTTCTTACTTAAAGTTTAAATAAAAACAGATTGATATTAGGCGCTTTTTATGATATTTTGTAAAGCAAATTATGGGGAATATACCCTTGAATTTGAAACTCCAAAACTACTATTTTTTTAAACCATGTGGATACCGATGACACAACCGACTAGTTCATTTAATAGAGTGCAAATCGACCTTAAGGCCCTGGCTGAAAATTACCTAAAAATCGCCAAGTTGACGAAAAATAACTTAATGGCGGTACTTAAAGCCGATGCCTATGGACATGGTATTGTAGAATGCGCTAAAACATTAGTGGAAGTAGGTGCAAACGACTTAGGCGTCTTAGATATTTGTGAAGCTAATACCATTAGAAGAAGTGGAATTAAAGCAAATATCCATATTATATCTGGACTCTTCAGCGCCGACAGTATGGCCAAAGCGATAAGCTCGTCTTTTTCAATTTTTGTCTATAGCACGGAACAATTGGAACAACTCACCGAGGTCGCCAAAAATCTAGATCTTAAAGCCCAGGTGCGTTTGAAGGTCGATACCGGCATGGGAAGGCTTGGGGTCGCCTGGCAGGACGCTATCGAGGTGGTGAAATCCATCAAGCTCAAACATATCGATTTGGTTGGGTTAGCTACCCATTTAGCTACAAATGGAGATGAAAAAGCCGATATTCAATTGCAGCGCTTTAAGAAACTTCAGAGTCAGATTGCCGTCGTGATGCCCAGAGCTAAGCGACACAGCGCTTTGTCCAGCGGCGGGTTGTTGGCGTACGGCGATTATTCCGACTCTTTAAGTAGGCCCGGCCTTTTGCTCTATGGTTACTCTCCGTTTGGCGAAGATTGTCCCTCGCTCAGCTTGGAGGCCAAGCAGCTGGTCGAAGAGCTCCGACCGGTCATGAGCGTGAAAAGCGCAGTCATCGAGGTCAAAAAGGTGAAGGCCGGGGAGACTGTAAGCTACGATCGCACTTTTACGGCCAAAAAAGATCTTACCATGGCTGTCGTCCCCTTCGGCTACGCTCATGGCCTTAGCCGCACCCGCTCAAACAAGGGTTGCGCCTTGATAAAAGGCGCAAGAGCGCCGCTTCTAGGCAGAGTTTGCATGAATTTATCCATGTATAACGTCACCGGCCATGACGTCGTCGCCGGAGATGAAGTCGTCTTTTTGGGGCGGCAAGGGCAGGAAGAAATTTCCGCCTGCCAAGCCGGCGCTTGGCAGAGGACCAATGTTTATGAGGCTTTGTGTCTCTTTGGTCGATTAAGTCCCCGCTACTACGGCCGATTTGACGTGTCGGTCGATCTGAGCGTCAAGCTGATAATCTGATTTAAGGGTTGATGTTAAGCTGAAAATTGGCACGACAATTGCGGTGAAATTTTCAGCCGAACAATTGTCACTTGAGAGCGTGGCGGGCGATTGATCAAAAGCATGGTTTGGTTCGATGGACTCATTTTTAGACGAGAATATCAAACATAAATCTTTTCTTCAAGATTTGCTGTTGCTGCAAAAAATTTATAATTTTCATTTTTTTGGTGTTTAGGTATCGTTTATGAAGGATATGCTCAGAGAAAAGATTGAATCGACTTTACAAATTCTAGTCGGCAAGCACAACTGGCCGAATGACCTCGATCTGACCAATTTCGTCCTAGAAGAACCCAGGGACCCTTCGTTCGGCCATTTGGCCACTAACGCCGCTATGACCTTATCCAAGGCCGTCGGCCTCAAGCCTAGGGATTTAGCCGCCTTGATAGTCGCCCAGCTGAAGGACGACGAAGGGTACATCGAGTCGAAAGATATAGCCGGACCGGGATTCATAAATTTTCGCTTATCTCTCAAGTGGTGGGCGGACGTCTTGAAAAAGATAAGAGCCCTGGGCGCCGATTACGGACGGAGAGCTAAAACCAACCGCAAGGTCCAACTGGAGTTCGTCTCCGCCAATCCTACCGGCCCGCTTCACGTGGGGCACGGGCGAGGAGCCGCCCTGGGCGACGCTCTAGCCAGGATCTTTTCTTTTCTCGGAGACGACGTCTCGCGCGAATACTACATAAACGACGCCGGGCGTCAGATGAGAATTCTCGGCCTGTCCGTTCTTTTTCGCTTGAAAGAGCTGTTGGGGCGACAAGTTCAGGCGCCTAGCGACTACTATAAGGGAGACTATATAATCGATCTCGCTTCAGAGTTTTTGAAACGTTTGAGTAAAGATTTTATAAACCTTCCGGAAGAAGAACAAATAGAACAGTTAAGCAAGTTGGCCGGAGACAAAATTTTAGACGGCATAAAAAAGGATCTTTCGGACTTTCGAGTCGAATTCGACCAATGGTATCCCGAGTCCAGCCTTCATGAAAAAGGTTTGGTCGAAGCGGCTTTTAAGCAGCTCGACAAAGCCGGTCATCTGTACGACCAAGATGGGGCCCTATGGTTCAAGTCTTCCGACCTTGGCGACGACAAAAATAGAGTGTTGGTCAAATCCGATGGGGAACGCACTTATTTCGCCGCCGACATCGCCTACCATAAAGACAAATTCGATCGAGGCTTCGTCAAACTGGTGGACGTTTGGGGAGCGGACCACCACGGCTATATGCCCCGTATGAAAGCGGTCGTGCAGGCTCTTGGATGGGAAGCCGACCAACTTTCAATAGTCTTGGTTCAGCTGGTGAATCTACTGAGAGACGGTCAGTTGGTCAATATGAGCACCAGAAGCGGGGAGTTTGTGACCTTAAGGGAAGTGCTCGACGAGGTCGGCGCCGATGCCGCCCGGTTCATTTTTCTTACGAGAAGTCACGATTCCGCTTTAGATTTTGATTTGGAGTTGGCTAAGGCTAAGACCCGCGACAACCCCGTTTTTTACGTGCAATATGTCTGCGCCCGGATCTCCAGCTTGACGGCCAAAGCCGGCATAATCGAAAAGGACGTGGACTATAACCTTTTATCGGAGAAAGAAGAGCTTGAGATAATCAAGCACTTGGCTCTGTTTAAGGAGACCTTGGAGTCGGCTGCGAGACGCCTTGAGCCGCATTTGCTTACGGTCTACCTTTCCTCTTTGGCCAAGCTTTTCCACCAGTATTACGCGGTCCACCGCTTGGTGGAGGAAACGAACGCCGCGCTGACGGCGGCTAGAGTGACGCTGGCCGCGACGGTGCGGCAGGTTACGGCGATAGGGTTAGATTTATTGGGCGTCAGCGCCCCTGAAAAGATGTGAGTTCGGAAAACGGGAGTAGAGTCCCATTTCTTTATTGCTCAGCGGAGAGAAAAAATGACCCAGACCACAGCGAGCGGAACGAATGAGGAATTCAAGATACCCA
>JAISZP010000295.1 GCA_031269135.1 Deltaproteobacteria bacterium
CTTTCGGCAATCTGAAAGCCGCTCTGATGTCGCATATCAGACCTCGTCACCAATCCAAGATTTCTAAAAGTCTCATCGATCTTTAAATATTGGTCTTTGAATTTTATATGTCTTTGAATCTCATGGAGCTTTAAAGGCTCATGGATTTTTGAATCTCATGGAGTTTTAAAGACTCATCGAATCTTGAATCTCATGTGTTTTTGAATATTATAGAGTTTTAAAGTCTCATATATTTTAGAATCTCATAGCTTTTAAGTCTCATCGATCTTTAAAGTCTAATATTTCCCGCCCACAGTTCATTTTCAGTATTTTGGGCTACCCTTATCGCACCTTTAGGACGCTGATTTTATGACCATAATATGTTCAGGGTCGCTGGCTTATGACCGTCTCGCCGATCACCAAGGGCGGTTTAGCGACCACATCATCGCCGATAAACTTGACCTTTTGAACGTCTGCTTCATAGTCGATAAAGTCGAACGGGTTCATGGCGGCACGGCGGGCAACATCGCCTACAATTTGAATTTGCTTGGAGAAAAACCTTTGGTCGTCGCATCGGTCGGCGCCGACCCTGACGGACATGATTACGTCGCTCGCTTAAAAGCCATGGGCTTGCCCACCTCCGAGATTAATCTCGTCGAAGGCCAGGCGACCGCCGGAGCATACATAGCCTCGGACCGCACCGGAAATCAACTCCTTTTCTTCAATCCCGGCGCCATGTTGGCGGAGACGAGCTTCAATCCTTCAAGCCTGCCAGCTCCGATTTCGGATCACCTGGCCATCGTTTCGCCGGGAGGCTTCAGCGATATGAAACGGCTTTGCGCTCTCTACCGAGCGCAAGCAATAAGATTCATCTTCGATCCTGGTCAGCAGATACCCGTCTTTAGCGGGGAAGAACTTCTTTCGATGCTGGACGGATCGCTGATGCTCATGACTAATCAATACGAACTCGAGCTGTTTTTGAAAAAGACGAAGCTGACCAAAGAAGAGCTTTTTCAGTACACCACCAGCATCTTAACCACCTTAGGCGACCAGGGAAGTTGTTTGGCCACCCCCAGGACCACCCAGCACATTCTGGCCGTGCCGGTCAATGCCGTCCAAAACCCCACCGGAGCGGGCGACGCTTACCGAGCGGGAGTTTTGGCGGCCCTAGCCCACGGCGAAGACCTGTTGTCCGCCTGCCGCTTAGGTTCGACCATAGCCTCCTTTTGCGTGGAGGCCGACGGCACCCAGAATCACGTATTCACCTCCGTCGAAGTTCTGGCTAGGCATCATAGAGCCTTCAGACAATCCCTTACTTTTCTGTCTTAAGACCGTCTTTAAGCTTACCCCCGGCTTGCCTAAGCCGGTAAACCTCCTATCGGTGTCGACATAAAAATGCAAATAAAGTTCAAATCAGAGCCCATCAACGGCCCAGTAAAACCCGCCACAGTGATTTTTTTGACCCAAGGGGAGGAAGATCCCTTCGACAATCGCAAAGAATTAGCCTCTTTTCGTATATTGCTCAATCCGCACCTCACCAGCGGGGTCTTTAAGGCCTGTCACCTCGACGTCTTGACGCTTTTTTTCGCTCCGGACACCTGGCTTGTCGTGGTGGGACTGGGGAAAGAGGAGGCTTTGACGGAGGCCAAGCTTATGGAAGCCGGCGCGAAAGCCGCCAAGGAAATTCTTTCTTTGAAGATCAAAGAAGCCTTCGTCTTGCTCCCCAAACTCCAATATTATCCGTCAAAGGTTTTGGAACTCTTGACCACCGGTTTGCTTCTGGGGATCTCTCCCCGCTTTTCTTATAAATCGACTCCAGCCGACCATGTCGCCCTCAGAACCATCACCATCCAGTCTCTAAGCTCTCAAAACGTCATCGACCGCGCCAAATCCTACATAAACAGAGCGGAAGCCATGGCCGAAGCCCAGCTCAACGCCAGACGCCTGACGGACCAGCCGGCCGACAGGCTGACCCCGGAAGCCTTCGCTCAAGAGGCAGTCGCGCTTGGACTGCAGAAAAAGCTTAAAGTGACTGTTTGGGACCCTGAAAAGCTTGAGATAGAGAAAGCGGGCGGTGTTCTTGCGGTCGGAAAGGGCAGCGTCAACTCACCCAGACTTGTGATAATGGAATATCAAGGGGCCGCCGGACTCGGCGCACAAGCTCCGAAGGTCTTGATCGGCAAAGGAGTGACCTTCGACAGCGGCGGATTGTGCCTCAAGCCCGGCGAAAACATGGCCTTGATGAAGACCGACATGGCCGGCGCGGCTGTGGTTTTGTCGGTCATGAGCGCCGCCGCGACTCTTAAGCTGGCTCACCGACTGGTGGCCATCATTCCCTTGGCGGAAAACATGCCCAGCGGCTCGGCTTACCGTCCCGGGGACATAGTCAAGATGCTTTCGGGCAGCAACGTCGAGATCGTCAACACCGACGCCGAAGGTCGCCTTTTGTTGGCCGACGCCTTAGCCTTGGCTTTAAGATATCATCCTAAGCTCATCGTCGACGTCGCCACTCTGACCGGGGCGTGTCAAGTGGCTTTAGGCGACCAAGTGGCGGGGCTGTTTTGCGACGACGTGGACTTAAGAACAAAATTGATCGAGGCGGGCCAATCGGTTGGAGAAGCCTTATGGCAACTCCCGCTGTTCGATGCTTATGACGAGAACTTAAAAAGCGAGATAGCCGACTTTTCGCACGCAGCCTCAAGAGCGGGAGGCGCCATCAACGCCGCCTTATTTTTAAGGAGATTCGTAAAAAACGTTCCTTGGGCTCATATAGACATCGCCGGCACTTCCAGGTGCGCCCGCAAGAGGCCCAGTTGCCCGGAAGGTCCGACAGGCTTCGCCGTTCGAACGCTGATCAAGTATCTCACAAATCTTACGTAACCGCCTTTGACGGCAAGCGCTTGGTTGCAAGCGTCTTATTACGAGAGCTTGATTGCAAACGCTTGGTTACAAGAGCTTGATTGCGAGCGCCAGATTTCAAGAGCTTGTACCCAAGCGCCTTGCAAAAGCGTCGGAGGCTAGCTCCCGGCAGCGCCGGATGAGGTAATCTATCCTTTAAAGGTAATATCTCGTTTAAGGGCGCTATGTCATTTAAAGGCAAGATATCTTTTAAACAAGATATCTTTTAAAATAGACTGACGCCGACCATCGGCGCATTCCTGAACCTGTAGCTACAATATCTTTGCGGCTAAGAGCAAAGTATGGCGAGACAAAAAGCCGGATTTCAACATGCAAGATGTTTGATGCGGGCGTTTGTTGTTCGCCGGTCGATTGTTGATTTTTGATGATTGGTGATTGCCGGTCGATTGTTGCTGTTTGCTGTTTGTAAGTCGATTGATGATGTTTGTTGTTTGCCCGTCGATTGATGAGGATGATGTGTTGATGAGGCTCGAAAAAAACTAGACTTTCCCTATAAGGGGCCTAATTATTGAGGGTACTGACTTCATCCATAAAGACTAAAAATACATATACTGCCGTTCTTCCGCCCAGATAATTCTCTCCCGTGATCAGTTTTTCTTGGAAACTTCGTCTAAATCCAATATAATTGTGAAAAGGCCGATCTTACTCCGTCCAGCGTTCAGCCTCCGGTTTGGTGAGATTGCGTCTTAGGACGCGTCAAATCCAAGCAGCCGGTTTAAGATACGTCAGATAATCAGATCATCAATTTTAAGAGTTAGCCAGGTTTCATAGGGTTGTTTTGCCGGTTTCGACTTGTTGATTGAGCGTCAAGATTATTGCCCTTGAAGCGATTGCCATAGAAGCGATTACGTTTGAAGCGATTGCAAGCGAAAGAATTGCAGCCGAAACGATTACGATCGAAGCGATTGCAAGCGATTTGCGGACTTTTCATTTTGATTGCCGTCGAAGCGATTGCAATCGAAAGAATGGCGACCGAAAGAAGTGCGACCGATCTGGGAACTTTTCATTTTGATTGTGAGCGAAGCGATGCTGCCGAAACTCTTGCCGCCGATTTTGGAACTTTTCATTTGAATGCGATTTCTCCTTTGACTAAAGTCAGGGGTTATTTGTGAGGTTTCTTTGAACAGCTCATCTCTTGAAAAAGGAGATGCCTTAAGCCGGATAAGTTCTCCGCGATACCGAGGCTTATACCTGGCCCTTGCCCAGGTGACTCTCCCGGCTGCTTGGCCGGGTTCGATTTATTTGGGAAGCGAGTCTGATCTTGATTCCATATACCCCGAAGAACTTTCAGAGGCCTTAGTCGATAGGGAAAACTTGCTCGATGCCCTTAGTCGTCTTCCTTCAAAGGGGAAAAGGACTCTTAGTCAAGAAGTCGTCAAACAAAGAGCGATGTTTGACAACGAGCTTGCCAGGCTTGATCGGAGACTTTTGATTCATAACCGCCGGGTCAGGGGAGCGCATTTATCGTTGGCTGAAAGGCTGGGCGGAGGCTGGCCCGATTATTTGCGCTCGCTTTTAGCCGTTGTGCATAATCTGGAAGTTCAGGCTAGAGACTTAGGTTCGTTTTTGAATGAGATTCCGGAAGCTGCAGGTCCCGCAATAGACGAGCTGAATTCGGAGTTGGAAACCCGCCTAAATTCCATTAAGACCTGCGCTGAGACGCTAAAAAATCGCGATGCCTCTTTAGACGTCGAAATTTCGACTTTCTCCCAGAAACTGGGCAAAAGAAGACTCAAAGAAGTCGCTTCCGAGACCTTGAACATCTTAGCCGACCTAAGGACGCATGCTCTGGCGGCTTTACTCGAAGCCGAAGCCTCTGTTTTGCAGTGGCGCTCTCTGGAAAAGGCTCCAATCGAGGCCCCAAAGCTTACGGATGTGCCGCTGCCGCCGACGCCTAGAGTGAGCGCGGTCGTAAAAAGCGTTGTAATAAAAACGCCTAACCCTCGTTTTTCCGTTCTCAGAATTCTTTTAGCCGTAAGTTTGGGATTGGTGGCGGCTCTTGCAGTCTATAGCCTCTTTGGAACAAAAGCGGACAAGAAATTCATCCATATCTACAATGGACTCGCCAATAGCGTGACCGTGACCGTAACCGTAAATTCATCGACCAAAGATTCATCAACAATAGACTCGTCGACCATAGATTCATCAACCAAAGATTCATCGACCACAGACTCGTCAAGCACAGACTCATCGGCCATAGATTCATCGGATTACGTCGTCCTAAGCTCGGAGAGCAAAAAGATAGAATTTCCCAGCGGCTCCTTCACCATCTCATCCAAGACCCCTCAGTCGCAAATTGAGACGATTGCGCAGTTTCCTGATTTCACCGCCGATCAAAGCTTGGTCTATAACATCGCCGGCGCCGCGCCGCTGGTGGAGTGGGACGCTTACTACGAGCCAAGAGAAAATACGCGCCAGACCAATGAAAAGCTTTTAGGCGCTCCGATTCTAGTGGTGACTGACGCCGATTTCGTCTTAGTTCCTCCTCCCGCGACGATTAAAACCGCCGCCGACGAGCGCGTTAAACTGGTTCTGTCGGCCCTTTCAGGCGTGCATCCGGACAGAATGCTGGCGGTTTTGCCGCAAGACTCGGCGTCTCTGATTTCGGCGTCTTTGATTAAAGCCCAGGCCCGCTATAATTCGCCGCAAGCGACTTGGACGCCTCTGTGGCTGGCTCTTTTAGTTCAAAGAGGACTCGATGACGCGGGCACAATTTTGAAAGAACGGTTAAAAGACTTTCCTGACGATATACAGACCAACGAACTTATCTACCGAGTTTCGAGTCCGACGGAAAAAGCGCGATTTTGCCTGCAAATGAATAGTCTGCCTGCGGAGAAAAACGGCGATCTTGATTGGCTTTATCTTAAAAGCTTGTGCCTGGAAGG
>JAISZP010000310.1 GCA_031269135.1 Deltaproteobacteria bacterium
AGGAAGGTCAGTGCATCGTCAGCTTCGCCATGGTCTTTGACACTTGGGTCAGTTTGATGGAGCCGGAAATTGCCAACGAAGACCAGGCTTTAATCGTTCTGCGCCGGCGTTTCGCCGAACTGGTCGGCGTGGTCCAGGGCTGGGGCACCTGCTCGATCCAGGACGTGACCGGCGATCCGCTGCTGGGCGTCGTCGGAGCCATCCCTGGCATGTCGCCAAAATCAGGGCCCGCTCCGCAAGCCGCCTGCACGCTGCGTTCGGCTTTGGGTTTTTTGCCGATGAGGCCGGCTTCGCCCTGGAAACACGGCTCATTGTTGCTGCGCACTCCCGACGGCAAGTTGATGCCATATATGCCGAACTCGGCCGAGCAGGCCTCCTGGATCGACATCGGCGTGGCGCCCATGGGCGGCGGAAAGTCGGTGATGCTCAATGCTCTCAATTTCGCGTTCTGTTTCCAGGCCGGCCTGACGCGCCTGCCTTGGATCTCCATCATCGACGTCGGTCCCAGCTCGTCAGGCCTGATTGCCCTTCTCAAAGCCGCCTTGCCGCCAGACCGGCAACATCTGGCGACATACCACCGCCTCCGGATGACCGAAAATTACGCCGTCAACCCCTTCGACACGCCTCTGGGCTGCCGCAAACCCCTTCCCTCCCACCAAGCCTTTTTGGTGAATTTGATGTGTCTGCTGGCCACCGAACTATCTGAGGCGGCGCCTCCCAGCGGCATCGACGGCATTGCTCGAAAAGTCATGGAAGATGTTTATGAAGAATTTAGCGATATACATCCTAAACTTTACAACAAAAATCTTAATCCAGAACTCCATGAAATTATTGAAAAATTAAAAATTAACGTTGATGACTATACGACTTGGTGGAATATTGTCGATGCGTTTTTTGAGCTTGGTTATTTGCACGAAGCCATGCTAGCTCAGCGTTACGCTGTTCCTCTTCTATCTGACGCGGCTTCGATAGTCCGACAAAAAGAAGATTTGAGAAAAATTTATAATTACAATATAGGTGCCACTAATGAGCATGTTTTAGATTATTTTTGGCGGACAATGACCGATGCCATTGCCGCTTATCCGATATTAAGACAACCAACTCAATTTTCAATTGGTGATGCCCAGATTATTTCTCTAGATCTCGACGAGGTGGCACCAAGAGGCGGAGCGCAAGCTGACCGTCAATCAGCTTTCATGTATATGATGGCTCGTTTTATCGTAGCTTCTAGATTTTTTCAAATGCCAGCTGATGTCATTCTAATACCTGATAAATATAAGAAATATCATGAAAAAAGAATTAATGAAATTAGACAAGATCCCAAAAGACTATGCTATGACGAAGTACATCGGGTAACAAGTCAAAAAGCCGTCGCTGATCAGATCTTTGGAGACATGGAAACTTCAGCCCGTGAATCGCGAAAATGGAATTTATCAATTGGACTTTATTCACAAACTTATGAAGATTTTCCGAAAGTAATTTTAGAATTAGCGACTAGTATATTTATCCTCGGGTCGGGCACGGAAGCTGGTCGTCAGGGTTTAGTTCAAACCTTTGGTCTCAACAGCGCCATAGAGCACGCTCTAACTCGTCTTGGCAAGCCCGACAAGGCTGGCGCTAATTTGATCGCTTTATTCAAAACAGGCAGCGGATCAACTCAACAGATTTTGACCAACACCATAGGACCTGTGGCGCTCTGGGCTTTTAGTTCCACGACAGAAGATGTCACTGTTCGTAATCGGTTATATGATCAATATGGAGTTAATATCGCTTTACGTGTTTTAGCGCGTCTTTACCCCGGTGGCATAAAGGTAGAAAGCGAACGTCGTAAATTTTTGCGCAAAGAAACGGCACTTGAAGATGAAAAAACTGATATTTTACAAGAATTAACTAATGAAATATCAAATTTTGTTAAAAACAATTGGGACAGTTTTAGGGATTAATTCATGTATTCTATTATTGAATATAAAGCAACGGAGAATGAAACAAGGCATTATGAATAGCGAAAATATAAGGGAAAGGGTTGCTGCCAGCGGATTCACAATTATGGTCTAGCTCATCCGGAGTTAGATTGTTCACACGAGCGAGTCGTCCATGAGGCGACTAAAGGAGTATTTCATGTCGTTCGGAATCGCGGAACACAGCATAATGGGACGCCTCACGGCTGATCCCAGAGTATTTTCCTATGTTGACAAAAGAGACGGAACGGAAAGGAAGGGGTTAGATTGCTCTGTGGCCGTGAACTTGATGGGTAGTCAGGAGCCTCAGTATTACAAGTTCACACTTTTTGACAGGAAAATGGACAATTTCCTGCAAGTCGGCTTAGGCAAAGGGGACGGAGTTTATCTCAATAACGGCCGGATGGAAATAAAGGCCTATATTGATAAAAACAACGAGCCCAAAGCCTCCGCCGTATTGATCAACCCTAACTGGACGGTGCCGCCGTCCATGAACATGAAGCAAGCCGAGGCCGCAGTGTCCGAAGCGGCGCCGTCCGCTGCCGCCGAAGAGACTGCGCCCAAGCGCAGTCGGGCTCGCGCCTCCTGAGCCCTCGTCCCGCCTCAGGCTCTGGCAGCCGCCTGAGGCGGGATTACAAGGCCAGCCTTTGAAACGGGAACCCGTCCGAAGAGACCTAAAAGATTAACTGGGAAGGAAGTCATAATGATAAAAAAAATATTAATAATTTTGTGTGGCACAATTATTTTTATAAACGGAACGATTGATGATAGCAAAGCCTGTGAGTGCGCTCCTTCAATTTCATCAGCCGCCAGTAAAATTGCTTCAACAATTCAGACCAACTATACTATGATTATTCAAAGTTTACAAACAACGTTGGGACAACATGCGACGGCCATGAATGCAGATACAGATAAAATTGTATCTGCCATAGAAAATATGCGTGATCAGCTATATTCAAAAATGGAGGACGTTGATCAAACACAGGTGGAACGTGAATTAGATCGTCGGTACGGCGCCGACTCTCAACCTGAAACAAACTGCGGTGGAAACGAAATGGGAGGCGGTTATCAAAATAGTAGAGGCATTAAAGATCAAGCAAGTGAAGATATTTTAGAAAAAATTACTAAAAGAGATGAAAAATTTGAAAAATCTGTGGAATATCGCAACGAAATTGCCGATCAAAGTTTTCCTGAACCAATAAAATTAACTGAGCATATGGGAACTATGAAGGCGCCTGTAACTCTTACG
>JAISZP010000045.1 GCA_031269135.1 Deltaproteobacteria bacterium
GCGGCGAGAGATTTAAAGGCGAGTGTCGGTTTAGTCGAGCCGGAAGGTTTAGATGAGAGTTGCGGTGTTGGATGAGATGATTGATGCGGATTGAAGGGAAGGTACGGAGTTCAGGGATAGTATAGAGGTCAGGGATAGCATAGTTTAGAGGATTAGCATGGATTAGAAGGGCGGCATAGGTAGGGGACAGCATGGATTAGAGGAGCAACATAGTTTAGAGGGATAGTTAAAGATTCAGGGGGCGCTATAGAGTAGAGCGGCGGCAAGAGGCATCCACGTTTTGAGCTTAATGAATGCGGCTTGCATTGGACCAATGGTGGTGAACAGTTCCGTCAGCCATGCAGCCAAAATCGGCTAAAAATTAATCGCGACAAGCAAGGCGCTAATGAGAGCCGAACCTGCCGTTTCGGAGCCGCGCAGCAGAGCCTATAAGAAATTCGGCCTCTCAGGGTGAGCTGAAGCGATCAACGTCATTTAGGCCGTTTGGGTGGCGTTTTTAAAGTTGTTGTAATTGCGGTTCACCACTTCAATGTATCGCCTGGTCTCTTTCGGAAGGGATTTTCCTCCGCTTCTTTGATAGTTTCCAGGTCCCCAGTTGTAAGCGGCTAAAGCTTTATTGATGTTGCCGCCGTAGGTATCGAGCATCTTCTTCAAATACCTGGCCCCACCCCAGATGTTCTCCAATGGATTAAAGGGGTCGCTGACTCCCATTTCTTTGGCTGTGCCAGGCATCAATTGCATCAAACCTTGCGCTCCGGCGGGAGAGACGGCTTTTTCGTCAAAGTTCGATTCGGTTTTGATGACCGCTTTAATTAGCGCCGGTTCCAGGCCCAGAGCCTGACCGACCTTAACGATGAGAGCTTCGAATTCCTCGCTTCCAGCCGACAAAGCAGACTTTCCGTCCTCTTGGGTTGTTTGATTTGAAACGGCGTCGGCGGCTGCTTGAATATTCGAGTCGGTCATAAGCGAAGCGCTAAGTTTGCTTGCGCCATAGATCATCGGAAAGTCGATTTCTCCTTTTGGTATTTCGGTCAGAGAGGGTACGGCGGAATTGACGTTAGTGGTCTTGAAAAGACCGGTTTTTTGTTTGAAGGCGGTAAGCTCGGAAGGGCTAAAAATCTTCCCGGTTCCTACGCCTGCGGCGATCGTCGAACCGGCGGCCAAGTTAAAAGTCCTTCTTTTGGTTTGTTGCAGGTTTTGCGCTTGGCTTTGCGGTTGCTCTTGAGATTGCCTCAATTCCTCAGCGAGATTGTTGTCCATGTTCATGGCCTTGATCCTAGCCAATTGCCTTTGAGTCTGTTGACTTACCGGACCGTCCAAGACCTGGGTGATTATCTGGTTTTGCGACTGGTTCATGGCCATCATAGCCCCAAAAGCCGAGTTTTGAGCGACATTTAAGCTTGGAGCTCCAGGCAGAGATATGGGTAATGGACCTTTGGACGATCTCGTTGCGCGTACATTGGCCGCTGAAGCCGTATTGTTGAGTCGCAGGTCGGTTAAATTGTTCATGGATTTGGTATTGTCAACCATACTTAAATCCTCTAAATTTTACTTATATTTAACTGAAATTTGCAAATTACTATTTTATATTGCTAAAATTAACTGCCTGTTGGTTAAATTATATGAAGCGCCTAACGGTCAAAAAATTGACAAAGAACAGGCTACTCAGTATCGAAGCAATTACCAGGCCAATTATGAATGGGGAAAAACCGTCAGGTTTGCGGCGCGATTGGACGGTCCGGCAAGTCATGCTGCGCGAAAGGCGATTGGTCAAATAAATCAAACAGTAAAAAATCAAAAAATCTAGAAATGGTTTTTTGGAATAATAGAGACTGCCCTCTTGAGATTCGTCGCTTACAAATCAACGTCGCTAGGAGATATCGATCGATTATTTATGATTGACATGCGTGATGTTCGTCGCTTGGACATTTGGTCGCTGTTAAATTTGGTAGCTAGGAGATTTGGTCGCTTGGACATTTGGTAGCTGGGAAATTTGTTCGCTTGGACACGCTGAAATTTAAGACATCGCTAATCCTCCAGATTTATTAGGCGACGGCATAATGGCGGAAATCATCTTCGCTTTCGGCGCGACCGACTTCACCTTCTTTAAACAGTTGATTGAGAGCTTGGAAAGAAGTATAATCCAGCACTTATACTTGCTCTTGGCGGCTTCTTTTTCGCTATACATCAGCGGCGTATCTTTTTGGCGCGGTTTTTAAAATGCTTAAATCACCAACTTCAAAGGCTTCACATAAAAAGTCCAAGACAGACGCTCTCCAGAGTCAAACCTCAAATCCCAAGCTCACTCCGGCTTACCTTTTCAACCAAGCCATGCTGGCTAGAACACGCATTTATAGGCTTTTCCCCCCGACTCCTTTGGAGTTCTATTCCATGCCGGGGGATTGGCGGATGCTTTTAAAACGTGAAGATCTGTCCGAAATTCATTCCTATAAATGGCGCGGCGCCTTTAACTTCATCAGCGCCAAATACGAAGAGGCCAAAAAATACGGACTAGTCGCGGCCTCGGCCGGCAACCATGCTCAGGGGGTCGCCATATCCGCTTCTAAACTGGGTTTAATGGCGCACCTGTTTATGCCCAAGTCGGCTCCGCGCCTTAAGATAGATTCCGTCGCCCGTTTAGGCGGAACCATGGTGGAGATCCATTTGGAAGGCGATACCTTTGATGATTCAGCCAAGGCGGCGGAAGAATTTTCTAAAAGAAAAGGATTTCTTTTAGTCCCGCCTTACGACCATGAGCTGGTCATGGCCGGCCAAGGCGTGCTGGGCGATGAGATGATGACTTCGCTTGAGAGACCTGAGGTGGTTTTCGTGCAGATCGGCGGGGGCGGTTTGGCTTCAGGGATGGCGGCGGTGATTAAGACTTACGACCCCAACATAAAGATCATTGGAGTGGAGGAAGAAGGACAGGCTTCCATGAAGGCGGCCTTCGACGCTGGCGGCCCCGTCACTCTCCCGCATGTCGACATCTTTTGCGACGGCACTGCCGTCAAGAGAGCGGGCGCTCGCACATATTCAATTTTAAAAGCGCTCTTGGACGATCTCGTCGTCGTCACCTCCCAGCAGGTGACTGAAGCGATGGAGGAGATGTGGCGTACGGCCAGGGTTTTAGCTGAACCGTCCGGTGTTTTGGGTTTGGCGGCGGCTCGCCAATACGCCTCCGATTTGTCGGGGAAAAAGGTGGGAGTAGTTCTTTCCGGAGCCAATCTCGATTTTAGGCGCTTGGGCTCCATCGCCAGAAAATCCGGAGACCCGACCACTCGTCAGGCTTTTTATAGAGTGAAAATTCCCGAGCGTCAGGGCTCGATGCTGGCCTTTTTTAAGTCGATTGCAACTCTGGGACTCAATATTTGCCATTTGATGGTCGGGCAAAACGACACTGAGATCGCTTTTCCGGTGATCGGCTTTGACGGTCAACCTCATCAGTTTCAGGCCCTTGAGGAGATACTGAAGAGTTCGGGGCACGTTTTTTCCGACGTGACTGCCCGCCCGGACCTTCCTTTCAGAATCGCTCCATTCCAGCCCAATCTTTTCAAGCTTCCCTTTGCCGCCATACTGGAATTTCCCGAAAGACCCGGCGCTCTTTCGGAGTTTTTAGAGCGCATCGCCACAATTTGCAACATCTCTTATTTCAACTACGTGCATACCGGCGAGCAGGTAGGTCGCGCTTTAGCCGTTTTCTGTTTTGAAAATCGACATCAGCGGAAGAAATTCAAGGAAACGCTTAAAACGTTCGGGCCTCAATATACGTCTCTTCCGCCGGAGACGACTTTAGCCCTTGGGCTTGGGGATCAAGATGAAAGTGATGATATGGAAGACTGAGCCGTAGTCGCCCATCAAATTCGCCGGGCCCATAAAATTTCTATTGATGATTTCTCTAGATGGTTTCTCTAGATGAATTCTCTAGATGAATTCCATAGATATGGCCCTCAAGGTGATTTTTCAAGGTTATTTTTCCAGATGATTTCCATGGCGAGACGATAAATCGAGCTGACTTGATTTTGACGTGAAACGTAGCGACCACCAAACTATACGCCTTGAAATTTTTTAATTTTAAGGCCTATAAAAGATTTTCCAGGAGCAATTTGTCATGCACATAGTCGAAAACCGAAAAATTCAAGCTGGAAAAATTTATTGCTGCGCCTGCGAATGTTTGTGGGATCCAGTCGGCAAGAAATATAAGAAACCTAGCATTTCCGTCGGCACTTTGGAAGGAAATCCTCTTGCCTTCAAGCCCAACAAGTATTTTTCTGCGATTATTTCTAGATATAATACGGATCCTTGCTCATTAGATGAGAAAAGCAAATTGATTCTAAATACCGTCGTTAAGAAATATGGCGAAGATATTCTCGCCAATCGTCAAGACCATAAGGAACAAACCGTCATGTCTACCGCTCGCGCGGATTTTATCGGCCCACAGCTGGTTTTCGGTTCGATAACCAAGAAGTATCGTCTTGATTATTTACTTGACGAATCATTCGGTGAACCGATAAGTTCCTTAATACAATCTCTTGCCTGGCACATCGCATCTGAAGGCGGTGCGCTGGTCGACAGCGGTTCTTGGTTGGAACATTTCGAAAACCCTTATGGCGCTCCGATTCGCGACCAAGACGTCGCAAGGCTGCTTGATTCAATGTCGCATGACGATATTATGCATTTCTATAAACAATGGTCGGCATCGTTTAAAAAATCAAATGATAAAATATTATATGATTTGACGTCTATTTCGCACTGCGGTCGGCATTCCAACTTGGACTCCTTGGCGCATAACTGGGACAATGACGAATCGCATCGAGTCGACTACGCTTTATTATGCTCAAGAAAGTCATCAATGCCTTTATTCGTATGGACTCTTGGCGGAAGCATCAGTGACGTCGAAACGCTGACGAAAACCCTCCAGTTTTTAGAGAAACTTGACTATAAACCCGATTGCTTGATGCTCAATGGAGGTTTCGCTTCAGACGAAAACATCACCTTCATGCTCAAGCAAAAGCATACATTCTTGCAGGCAATCAAAATCAGCTCTGATTGGGTCAAAGACGTCATAAGCTTTGGTCGAGGCGCGCGTTTTATTCCCGAGTCGATGCATGAAATTGACGACAGAACTTACTACATCAACAGCACTCCATGCCGCTGGGTTTGTTTGACCAAGACTTCGGCCAAAGGAATACGGACTCAAAAGACGATCGTCATCCCCCAGAAGAGTCCATATGTCAATTCGGATGATGACGTCGAGGCGTCGGCTCAATATGGTTGCACCCTTCATGTGCTTTTTTGCCGGGATCTGGTCGAAGAGCACATCGACAGGTTCATGATGGAGCTGGGCGAGGAACGTAAACGGCTGATGGATGATGATGAATCTGAACCTAGCGAAGAATTCAAAAACCATTTCATGATGACACGGAAAAAAAATCAAAGGCGACGTACAGTAGAATACGATATGGATTCCATACAAAATCATCAGGATAACTATTGCGGTCATATTTGCTTTTTATCTAACGATGAAACTATTCTCTCAGCCGACATGGCTTTAAAAGAGCATTCGACGAGAGACTATATCGAAAAAGATTTTGATGAAATGAAAAATGATTTGGACGTGGAAAGGATAAGAGTACACGCTGGGAGACGTATGGAGGCAAGATTGTTTATTCAATTAATCGCTGAGATATATATGAGAGAGATTAGGGAAGCATTGAATGATTCTCCGGAATGCAGGAAACAAACCCGTCGCCAAGTTTTTGATAGGTTGAAAGCTATACATAGAATCAAATTCGCCGGGAAACATAAAGATGTATATCCCTCCTTGTCGCGAGAGCAAAGATGCATCTTGGGCGCCTTTGGGATCAAATACCCGGGGTGACGACTTGAAAGGATGCGCCTTAAAAATCATGGGGGATTTGCGATCCGAAAGAGTGTTTAAATTGCGTTTCGCCAAGGATGGTCATCGCCGCTAAAAAGGGCGCCACTTTCGGCGACGATTTTTAGAGATTTTCACCAGTGAAAGTATGTCGCTGAAAGTATGCCGCCCCTGATCGTCGGCCAGTTTGCGTCAGCTCCGAGATGGACGGAGATTTCGCGGAAATTGGCCGCATTGCAGTGGTCCCTTTTTCTGGTGAATTTCGCGCATCCGGCTTTTTGGCGGCATGCTTTTAGAAGTCGAAAAGGGACCGTTTTGGTCCCCTTTTTAATGGTCAAATCCAATATGGTGAAATCCAACG
>JAISZP010000049.1 GCA_031269135.1 Deltaproteobacteria bacterium
CAACTTAAAATTCTGCAAGCGGCTCGCCGAACGGGATGTCTTGTCGTCTTCGTCGTTGACGCTCACCGACGCAAGGCTACTTGCGATCGTGAGTTCTTAAAGAGGGCGCCTCACTGTTATCAAGGAGAATGGGGTTCTGGAATCATAGAAGAACTCAGTCCCCAACCGAATGACGAAATCGTCTTTAAGCGCCGTTTTTCAGCCTTCTTCAACACGGATCTCGACGTGACCCTGAAAGACTTCGAACGCGACACGCTGATCTTCATGGGCGTAGCCACTAACATCTGCGTACGATCTACAGTGCATGACGCTTTTTTCCATGGTTATCGCAATGTAGTGGTCAAAGACGCCGTAGCGGCCACGAGTCCAAGGGAACAAGCTTCGACGCTCTACGATATAGCTACACATTTCGGCATCGTCACTACAGCGGACAGTCTAGCCGGACATTTGACCGACAAGATTGCCCTTGAAATATTGGAGGCGGAATAATGATGTTAAAAGGGAAAGTCGCGGTCGTCACCGGGGCTTCTAAAGGCATTGGGGCGGCAACAGTCGAGCGTTTCTTGCGGGAAGGCGCCAAAGTGGTCGGCGCCAACCGTGACGCCAAAAAAGGCGAAGAGACCATCTCCGAGCTGGTTGAGAAAACCGGAGGCGAGGCTATTTTCCGGCCTTGCGACGTACAAAACACAAAAGAAATCATTTCCGTGTTGAATGCGGCGGTGGAGCGATTCGGCGGTTTGGACATCCTGGTCAACAACGCCGCTTGGCAGATGAACAAGACCATTTTGGAGACTACGGACGACCAATTCGATCAAATAATGGCCATAAACGTTCGCAGCGTTTTCGTCGCCAGCCGTGAGGCGGCTAAAATCATGATAGCCAAAAAAACCGCCGGCAGCATCGTCAGCATTTCTTCCAATTTCGCTATCGTCGGCTCTCCAGGCTACACAGCCTACCATGGGACCAAAGGGGCGATTTCAGCCTTCACCAGAGCGGCCGGGATCGCTCTGATGCCTTACGGAATCAGGGTGAACGCCATTTGCTCCGGAACTATCGAAACTCCTGGGCTTTATGACGGAGCGCGCGACACCGGCGATGTGGAAAAGGCGATGGCCAGCTTTAAAGCCATGCAACCTTTGAAGCGATTCGGCCAACCCCACGAAATTGCGAACGCTGCGGCGTTTTTAGCCAGCGATGAGGCCAGCTTCGTATATGGCTCCAATTTAGTGGTCGATGGCGGCTACACCGTCTTATAAAAACAAAGGAGCAAAACGATATGAGACTGAAAGACAAAGTAGCGGTCGTCACAGGCGCCTCCAAAGGCATCGGCGCCGCCATCGTCACAAAATTTCTCAAAGAAGGCGCCAAAGTAGTGGCCGCCAACCGTAACGTCGCTGAAGGAGAGGCATTCATAAAAAATGCCGTATCTCAAACGGGCGGGCAGGCCATCTTCAGCCCTTGCGACGTCAAGGACACCTCTCAGATAAGGTTGGCCATCGACTTAGCCGTCAAAGAATTCGGCACCCTAGACATCATGGTCAATAACGCCGCTTGGCAACCCAACCTAAACCTTTTGAACACCACTGACGAATTGTTTGATGAGACGATGGCGACCAACGCCAGAAGCGTTTTCGCCGGCACCAGAGATGCCGCTAAATGCTTCATCAAGCTAGGCAAACACGGGGTGATCATCAATCTTTCCTCGACTTTCGCCCTAGTAGGCTCGCCGGGTTATACCGCCTACCACACTTCCAAGGGTTTCATCTCATCTTTGACCAGAGGCGCCGCCATCGCTCTGATGCCTCACGACATCAGGGTCAACGCCTTAATCCCAGGGTCGGTCGAGACTCCAGGACTTTATGACGGGGCCCGCGACACCGGCGATCTGGAAAAAGGGTTGGCCGGCTTCATGGCCGTACAGCCCTTAAAACGCTTCGGTCGCCCTGAGGAAATCGCCGCCGCGGCCGTCTTTTTGGCGAGCGATGAAGCGAGTCTAGTTTATGGGGCTAATATGGTGGTTGATGGAGGTTATACAGTTATTTAAGAGGCAAAATCTAAATATAGCATTTTAATTGCAAGCATTCTTGTTTTTCCGATCTCGCTGCTTCCATTTTGTTTTTTTCTCAAATTGCTTTCACTTGGTGATCGTCGTCTTAAATTTAACCCAAACTAAAGGGAGATTCATTATGTCCAATGAAAACGACAAGAACACCATCACCCGGCGTCAGTTTCTCCAGGTTGGAGCTACTTTGGGCGCGGGGCTGGCTGTAGCCAGTTCTATAGGTTTCCCGACAATTTTAAAGGCCGCCAACGAACCGATCAAGCTCGGCATTATGTTGCCTTTTTCAGGAGGGATGGAACTTTTCGGTCAACAGGGTCTTCAAGGCGTCAAAATGTTGGTGGAGGAAGTCAATGCAAGCGGTGGACTTTTAGATGGTCGCCTCTTGGAGGTGGTCGTCGCCGACAACAAATCCGACCCCAAAGTGGCCGTAGAAAGGACTGGCCAACTGATCCAACGCGACAAAGTCGCCGCAGTGATTGGACCCATCGCCTCAGCCTTACGTGATGCCGTCAAACCCACTATCGAACGTTTAAAAACGCCCCTTCTCTACGCCACCGATTATGAAGGCGGCGTGTGTAGTCCCTGGGTCGCCTGTTACAGCCCTCTGCCTGAACACTATGTCCATCCTTTAGTTCCTTACATGATCGAAAATTACGGCAAGAAAGTCTATCTCTTTGGAGCCGACTATAGCTGGCCGCAGAAGATGAATACGGCCATCAAAGAAACTGTGGCCAAATTCGGCGGAGAGATAGTGGCTGAAGAATACACTCCATTTGGGGCCAAGGACTTTTCCGCCACCTTGACTAAAATCAAGGACACCGGCGCCGACATGACTCTGCTGACGCTTCCAGGCGCTGATGGAGTCACTTTCATCAAGCAGTATTCCGCCGCCGGTCTTAAAGAAACGTGCAAACTCGGTTTCTTCGGCTTTAACGACAACTACCTCCCTGGCCTCACCGCTGCAGAGTCGAACGAAGTCATAGCCATCGTTCATTTCGCCCGCATCCTAGACCGCCCTGAAACTAAAGACTTCGTAGACCGTCAATTGAAGATGTTCGGCGACGACGCCACCGTCAGCTATTACGTCGAGTCCCACTATGGGATCGCCAAGTTCTTCGCCGACGCCATAAAAAAGGCCGGCACCGACGACAAGGCCGCCATTATGGCCAATCTCCCAGCTTCGGCCATCATCGGCAATGGAGAGGTGACCATGCGAGCCGACGATCGTCATGTCGATCTGAATATGCTTATTGTCGAGGCTAAAGACTCTAAATTGACGGAAGTCAAATATATTGGGAAGATTGTGGCGCCGAGCCAGTGTTCTTGACTTATAACGATACCCCTTAAATAGATGACGGTTCGTTATTGCTGATCGAAGCGCGAAAAGTCCTAAAATCGATCTGTAATTAATATATTAATGAACCGTCATTTATAAAAGAATAGGCAGAGATAGATGTATGCTGCAAGTATGCGACGTAAAAAAATATTTTGGCGGCATTAAAGCATTGGACGGCACTTCGTTATCATTAGGATATAACGAGTTGAAATGCATCATCGGCCCCAACGGATGCGGGAAAAGCACTCTTTTCAACGTCATAACCGGCGCCATGCCCCCTACGAGCGGTCAAGTCATTTTCAAAGGGGAAAACATCACCGCCAGACCGCCTCACAAGATCAGCCGCCTTGGTTTCGGTCGTAAATTCCAAGTGCCCGCCATTTTCAACGACATCTCTGTGGCTGAAAACGTCGAAATCGCCGCAATGGCCGTCCAAACCAAAAAAAGTCTCTGGAAAACTTTCTCCCAGAAGATTGATTACACTACTTTCGATAAGCACCTGGGAAATTTTGGTCTGACTTCTTATCGCAACAGCCTGGCCGGCGAGTTGCCTCACGGCCTCAAGCAAAGACTGGAAATTCTCTTATTGATCATATCGGAAGCCAATATAATTCTTTTGGACGAACCCACCGCAGGGATGAGTCAAGCTGAAACTCTCGAGACGGCCGAGTTGATTCGTCACGTGCAGAAGAATTTTTTGACTTCAGTGTTGGTCATCGAACACGACATGCATTTCGTCAGGGCTTTAAACTGCCCATTAATAGTGATGATGAAGGGTTCGGTGGTTTGCGAAGGCGTTTACGAGACCATCAAAGACGATTCGGAAATCAAGAAGGCGTATTTAGGGGAAATCGCATGCTGAACATAGATGGTCTTCATTCGGCTTATATTCGTGGGGCCAATATTTTAGACGATCTGAAACTAAATATAAGCGCCGGTGAACTGGTGGCTGTCATGGGGCGCAACGGCATGGGGAAAACCACTCTGGTCAGAACCATTATGGGTTTGATGCCTTACTGCAGCGGCGAGATCCGTTTCCTGAACAAAACCATCCTCGGCCGCAAAAATCATGAGATCAGCAACTACGGCGTGGCTTACGTACCCCAAGGCAGAGAGATCTTCCAGGGTTTCACCGTGGAACAAAATCTTCTTTTAGGCGTTCTCGGCAATAAAAAATTAGTCCCCAACTTTGATTTCGCCTACGACCATTTTCCTATCCTGGCCGAAAGACGCAAACAGATGGCGGGAACCATGTCCGGCGGACAGCAACAGCAGTTGGCCATCGCCAGGGCCATGATGGGCAGACCGAAG
>JAISZP010000073.1 GCA_031269135.1 Deltaproteobacteria bacterium
ACCAACCAGTGGGGTGGTTCAAGAAACTTTTTGATGACGGCACAAGAAGAAGAGTCTTTTTTAAATGAATACTTAGTAATGGCAAAAAGTGGGCTGATCGTAACTATACCTATGCTTCACGATCAATATAACAAAAGTGTTGGTAAAATAGTTCCAAAATCAACTATTTATCGGTTGTTGGAGCGACATGACTGGAGAAAAGTTAAGCCGGACGCAATTCATCCAAAAGCAGATCAAATTGTTCAAAACAAATTCAAAAAAAAACGCTTAAGCTACAAATGGGTACGATTGACAAAACAAGGAATCATCGAAATCTTCCCATTTACTTAACTTTTCAAGATGAGGCTGGATTTGGCGGAATGACGGATCCAAGATCTTGTTGGGCGCCTTATCCATTTCGACCTACCGTGAAATTAGCTCTAGTACGGGAGCACAAACATATTTTTGGTTCTGTTTGCCCCAAGACTGGTCATCTTGATTTTATGGCGGATGATGAAACAATGGCAGTTGACGATATGACGGCAGTTGATGAAACAATGGCAGTTGACGATGCTTCGGCGTCCGACGTCACTATAATCGGCGGAGGATTGGCCGGTTGCGAAGCTTGTTGGCGGGCACTGGCCAACGGCCTGAAAGTGACGCTGTGGGAGATGAAGCCTAAAAAATTTTCTCCCGCTCATATAAATCCTAATCTAGCCGAGTTGGTCTGCTCCAACTCCTTTCGGGCCGACGATCCTAAAAACGCCGTCGGTCTACTCAAAGAGGAACTGCGACTTTTAGGATCGCTGGTGATGAGCGTCGCCGATCTCACCAAAGTCCCCGCCGGAAGAGCCTTGGCGGTCGACAGAGAAGAATTCAGCCGACTCGTCACCGAAAAATTGACCGCCGCCCCCAATCTCACGATAATAAGAGAGGAATTCACGCCGCCTTTCCCCTTCGAGCAGATTATTGTAGTCGCCGCAGGTCCTCTCGCCTCCGACGGCTTGACCAATGAGCTTAAAAGGTTGGCGGGCTCGGAGAATCTCCACTTCTACGACGCCTTAGCCCCCATCGTCGCCTTCGAATCGCTCAATCTCCAAAAAATATTCGCCGCCGATCGCTACGGCGAGCCGGGACAAGGCGATTATCTAAATTGCCCGCTGACTAAAGATGAATTTATGGTCTTTTATGACGCCTTGACTCAAGCGGATCGAACCAGTCCAAGACCCTTCGAGAACATGAAATTTTTCGAAGGGTGCCTTCCCATTGAAGTTATGGCCGCAAGAGGCGAAAAGACCTTGACCTTCGGGCCGATGAAGCCTGTGGGTTTGACGGATCCTAGAACCGGACGGAAGCCCTATGCGGTGGTTCAGCTCAGAAGAGAAAACCCCCAAGCCTCTTCGTGGAACATGGTCGGCTTTCAAACCCGCCTCACCAGAGCCAGTCAGGATAAAGTCTTCAGACTCATACCGGGGCTTGAGAACGCCGAATTCTCACGCTACGGAGCCATCCACCGCAACACTTACCTCCAGGCGCCCCAGGTCTTGGACCAATACCAGCGCCTAAAACTTTTTCCAACCATCTTTTTGGCCGGCCAGATCAGCGGAGTGGAAGGCTACGTCGAATCGGCGGCCCAGGGTTTGTGGGCCGGAGAAAACGCCTCACGCATGGCTTTAGGCAAACGTCCGCTTGAGCCGCCAAGGGACACGGCCCTGGGCTCGCTTTTAAGTCATCTTAAAGGCTACGGACCGCCTAGCTCCTTTGCTCCCTCCAACGTCAATTTCGGACTTTTCCCATCCCCTCCGCCCGCCATCCATAAACGGGACCACTCCTCGTGGCGTTTAGCCCAGGCAAGAGACGCTTGGCCAAGCTTTCTGGAAGAAATCGGTTATGAACGACATTAAACTACTTTCCTCTAAGACCAAACTCTCTGAAAACCAAAGCGGCGGCGGTCGCCGGATTGTTTTCAGCCTCCTTGCCTGCATCGTCTGCCTAGCGCTTGCATCAGCCTTATTGGGCTGCAGCGCCAAAGCCCCGAAAAGGCGCCTGCCCCAAGGACTCCAAATAGGAACCATCACCGGTGAAGGCGGCGATTTGCTTTCAAGCGAACTCAAACGCCTTGATTACTCCGCCGGCAAAAAACCTGCAGGCGGCCTCAAAATCCTCTCCGGCGAAACAAGCTTCAGCTTAAAGAGCATCGACGGCTTGGAAAAAGTGGCTTCCTCCGGCGCGAGCATCCCAGCGACCGAGCGTCCGAATGAACCGTCTTCCGCGCAAAGCGATAGCGACGCGCGGCTGTACCCCTTTACGATGACCGAGGCCGTCTTTGAGCTAAACTGGACTATTCATGACGAAAACAGCGGACTGGCGGTCGCCGCCGGAACGACCAAAGACACGCTCAAGCTCAGCACCGGAGGCTATTTAGCCGGCCAAGGGAAAGCTCCTCATCAGCCTCCGACCGAAGAACAAGCTCTTAAACAATTGGCGCCGGCCTTAGCCGACCAATTGATCCAAGAGCTTGGCCCTTCTTTCAGCTCAAGCGCTCTACTCGCCGGAGATGACGAGATCTCCAAAAAGGCCGCGGCCTTAGCCGCCGGCGGAAACTGGGATGAGGCCGGCCTTTTATGGGAGGAGCTTGTCGAGCTCAATCCGGAGTACTACGTGGCTCTCTATAATTTGGGCCTTCATCACGAAAGAAAGGGCGAGCTGGAAGAAGCTTATTCTTACTATCGCCTGGCTTTTTTAAGCGACAGCTCGGATCTGACCAGACAAGCCCTGACTAGGTTGACCGACAGCTTGAACCGTCTTGACCGAACGCCCGGCGCAGAATGAATCCGAAAACGTTGATTGAATCCAAAAACATCGATTGAATCTGAAAACCTTCACCAAAAGATTTAACCGCTTCAGAAATTATTTCCTTTTTTCGTTCCATTCTAAATGATACGGGCGACATCGACCCGACTCGGCTCTGCTTAACTCGGCTCGACTTAACTCGACTCGACTCGACCCAGCTCAGCTCGACTTAACTCGACTCGACCCAACCCAGCTCAACTCGACTCGACTTAACTCGACTCGACCCAGCCCAGCCCAGCCCAGCTCAGCTCGACTTAAACTCGGCTCGGCTCATTCTTTCATCCTTCCGCAACGTTTGAAATTTGCTTCTTTGGAGAGCGCTTTTGATGAACGACCACCATATAAAAATCGCCCAGACGCTTTCTTTGACGGCCTACCAAACCGCAAGCGTTCTAAAATTATTTGATGAAGGCGCAAGCGTTCCTTTCATCGCCCGCTACCGCAAAGAAGTCACCGGCAGTTTGGATGAAGTTCAGATACTGGCTATTAGGGATCTAGCCAAAAGCTTAAGCGATCTTGAAGATAGGCTGACCGCCGTCATCAAATCTCTTGAGGAAAGGCAGTTATTGAATCCTCAACTGCAAAGCCTGTTAATGGCGGCAGAGACCTTAACGGAGCTTGAAGACATCTATCTTCCTTACAGGCCGAAAAAGCGCACCAGAGCGATGGCCGCCAGAGAAAAAAACTTGGAACCGCTGGCGCTTGCTCTAAAAAAGCAAGACCCGCAGGACGATCCTCAGCGACTGGCCTTAGAGGCCATTGAAAACGGCGCCCAGGCGGAAAACGCCGACGAAGCTCTTAGCGGCGCCAGAGACATCATAGCCGAAATCATCTCTGAAGACTTGGACGCCAGAAAGCAGTTACGCGAATATTTCGAGCAAAACAGTTTTCTGGTCGCGAAGCTGCAGCCTGGAAAAGAAGAGATTGCGGCTAAATATAAGGATTATATCGATTACTCCGACAAAATAGCCTCAATCCCGTCGCACAGATTTTTAGCCGTCAAACGGGCCGAATCGGAGGGGATTTTTCACTTGCAGATTCAGCCTGACGCCCAGAGGGCCATAGAAATGCTAAAGGGCCTCTTTGTTCTAAATCAGTCTCCTTGCGCCCTGGAAACGACGAAGGCGCTTGAAGACTCTTACAAACGCCTTCTTGCGCCGACGCTGGAAACCGAACTAAGGCTTTCGACCAAAAAAAGGGCGGACATGGAGGCGATAACCGTCTTTTCGACCAACCTTCGGGAACTGCTCTTGGCGCCGCCTTTAGGGGAAAAGCCGATCTTGGCCATCGATCCCGGCTTGAAATCCGGTTGCAAAATAGTCGCCTTAGCGGCTAATGGGACAGTTTTGGAATACGCCACCATCTACCCGCATTTTTCCGGTCAAGCTGAAAGAAAAGCCGCCGAAGCGAAAATAATCGATATGATCATGCGCCATCAATTGACGCACGTAGCGCTCGGCAACGGCACAGGCGGGCGAGAGACCCATGATTTTCTAATCAATATTCCAAATTTTCCCAAAGACGTTCCTATAATATTCATCGACGAAAGCGGCGCTTCGATCTATTCGGCTTCGGATCTGGCCAGGCAAGAGTTTCCAGACCTTGATCTGACGATAAGAGGGGCCATATCCATCGGCCGGAGATTAAACGACCCTCTTTCCGAGTTGGTCAAAATCGCTCCGAAATCCATCGGCGTCGGCCAATATCAGCATGACGTGGATCAAAATCTACTCGGCGAAAAATTGGACGACGTAGTCGTCAGCTGCGTCAATCAAGTGGGAGTCGAAGCAAACCTCGCTTCGGAAAAACTTTTAAGCTACATCTCCGGCATCGGCCCAAGCCTTGCGAAAAACTTCGTGAAGCATAGAAATGAAAAAGGAGCCTTTAAAAATAGAAAAGAATTTTTAAAGGTCGCCAGACTCGGCCCAAAACTCTTTGAACAGTGCGCCGGCTTCTTGCGCATCAAGTCGAGCGAAAATCCTTTGGACAACAGCGCCGTTCATCCCGAGTCGTATCATGTGGTGGAGAAGATGGCAGGCGACCTTGGGGTGAACGTCTCCGAACTGATCGGCGACAAGCGATTGATAGGCAAGATAAAACTCGCCGACTACGTCACCGATGAAATCGGACTCCCAACCCTTCAAGACATCGTAAGCGAACTTCAAAAGCCCGGCAGAGACCCCAGAGAGCCATTTAAAGTCTTCTCGTACACCGACGGGATCATGACCCTCAAAGACGTGAAGACGGGAATGAACCTTAAGGGCCGGATCAACAACATAACCGATTTTGGGGCCTTTGTCGACGTCGGCATCCATGTGGGCGGACTGCTTCATATCAGTAAACTTTCAAGAAAGTTCATCAAACACCCTTCCGAAATCGTAAAAATCGGGCAAGAAGTCGAGGTGACGGTGATCGGGGTCGATTTGCAGCGAGAAAGACTGCAATTGAGCCTTATAGATGATTTCGAAAGACATGGCGACGGCGACTGCGCTCGCGACCCGGCCCATATTTCTCAAAACGACGTCTCGCAAAGACAAGTTTCATCAACTCCAAGTTCAACTCAAAGTTCAAAGCCGATTTCCGGACCAAAACAACATCAAAAAGACAAGGCTTCTCATCGCAATCGACAGCCTGTCGATAACCCTTTCTCAGCCTTGAAAAACTGGATGAAAACCGGGAAATGAGGCCATCTTCCAAATTATTTGGACCGCAATGACTTTTATGACGCCAAAAAAACGCTGCAGCTGAGTATTTTTTTACCATAAGCGGTTGACGACGAGTGCGGCTGATTGGCCCTATCCATGGGGCAAAGGGCCAAGGAGCAAACGGCAAAGGGGCAAAGTGATTGCAGCCTGGAAACCAGTTAAAAACATCATTTTCCCTTTTGCATGAAACGATGAATTTAAATGGTTTCAGCATCAGCTTGTCTACCGCGCAGGCGAAACAACCATCAAACCCCAAAGCGTGTTCCACCCTGAACTCTCTTTTAAGATGAGACTCATAGCGCAAATGTGCTAAAATCGGCAAACTAGAAAATATTTTGCAAATGATTGCAATCAGCTAAAAACGAACATTTTCGTACAATGAGTTCTTTACACATCGATCTTTTTATCTCTTTTAATTGACTATTTCTCGTTTTCGTGTTATAGTCGTCTATCATAAGCGAAAGCAAGGGACCCAAAGGGAAGCGGTTAAAATGGCGACACGCGCAAATTACATATGAAAGAATCCGCTGGATAGGAAAGAAAATCGAGAGAAATCGAAAAAGAACTGATCAAGATTAATGGCGGTTTAAACAAACCGCGTCGCAAAAGAATGAAACAAAGATTTAAAAAAAGAAAAGGTCGTTTATTTGAAAAGTGGAAAAGCTTATCATAACGTAGCTCCGCAGAGGCTTCAACAAGTCCGTCTTATGGATTTGCCGGGGTTTGACGTCGAATTCGTCAAAATACGAAGCTCAAAAGCATGATAAGACTTTTTTCTAAGGGTCAACCCCGAGAACACTTCTCAGATCTGTAGTGGTTGTGGGCACAAAGAAAAGAGAAACAGCAAACTTCAATCAGAGTTTAAGTGTTTAGAATGCGGGTTGGAGATGAACGCTGCTAAGAACGTTCTAGCTATAGGGCTAATCAAATTAAGATTAGCCTGATTTAAAAATCGACCGAGGAACTGGCCTTTGCGAGGAGGGACCCATTGGGGTCTGGGCGAATCGCAAAGAAAAGTGCCTGAACGCTAATCTCAGGTGAATTTCGCGAGCTTGCTCGTGGTTTGTTCACTCGTGACGAAAGCTAAAATCTACCCAAACAACCATTAACTCAGATCCTGAGAATTTCCCTCTAAGAGGACAAATTCCAAAGGAGAGTTAATGTGACTAAATCTATCTTATCACCGAAAAATGATTTTGTTTTCAAGCTTCTCTTCGGTGAGGCCGAAAATTGTAAGGCAACTACAGGGCTTTTAAGTTCTGTGCTCAAAATAGACCCTGAACAATTGTCGGATTTAAGTTTTTTGAATCCTTTCCTTTATCAGGATTCCGAAAAGGGCAAAGAAGGAATTCTTGATGTTAAAGTCAAAACTAAAACGGCGGAAATTATCGACATTGAAATGCAAATTTTAAAAGTTCCAGATTTACCCGAACGTATATTTTTTTATAAGTCTAAACTTGTTCTCGAACAAATTGGTAGAGGGAACGATTACTCTGTAATTAAGAAAGTTTATAATATCATTATAACTGATCATATTTATGTAAAAGAAAATCCTTTTTATCATAACCGTTTTTTTGACTATAACCCTGATTACGCAACACCTTTTAAGAAAGTGTCAGAAACCCATATCTTAGAGTTGCCTAAACTACCGAAAAAATCTGACGGCGCCTTATTATGGTCTTGGCTGAAATTTTTCAAAGTTGATAGCGAGGAGGACTTAAATATGGT
>JAISZP010000128.1 GCA_031269135.1 Deltaproteobacteria bacterium
CGTTCCGACGCGCTCTCGACATGAAGCAGCCTGCGGCTAAAACAGCCTGCAAAAAGCAGCCTGTGTTAAGGACGATCTTCGAGGCTGCCGGGTTGAGATATTTTTGCCGGAAGGTAGAACTTGCCGATTTTTGACGGGTATGATTGTCTCATGATTACCGAAAATGGATATATTGTCGAGTCTATTCGTAAAATTTTGGTCGTAAAATTAAGGTCGTTAAAATTAGGCGCGTTTTTGTAAGACGATGCGCACTGAAAGGGAAAAAAATTCTATTTCAGGTAAAAGCGCTCGACAAATTCAGCGACGCGCGGTCTTAATTCGGCCTATCTTGCTTCGGCAAAGCCGCCGTTATTTGCAGGACAAAGCTGACCGTCTATTATCGGACATTTCGAGTCGGCCTTAGTCTTCTTGGCGTTAGGCTAAAATAAAGCCCCTGGCTTACTGATAAGCAGGGGCTTAATAGTTCGTTACATATCCCGCGCTCTGGCGAGCGCAGTCCAAACATAAACTAAACGACAGCTGAGATTTACTCTTTCGGTTTGACCTGGGACAAATCTCTAGGCGCAGGCTTCACCACTTTGCCTGATTTCAAGCATTGGGCGCATACCCGCACTTTAGTGGCCCGACCATCGACTTGGTGCCGGACGGACTGAAGGTTGGGTCGCCATATCTTTTTGGTCTTGTTGTTCGCGTGAGAAACGTTGTGGCCGTTCTGAGGGGTTTTGCCGCAAAATTCACATACCCGGGACATATTTCAAATCCTCCATCAATAGCGGTTCCTCGCCCGGATAAACCGGAAACTGGAAAAGTATCACAATTCGCCAAGAGGCGCAAGCTTTTTTTTAAGTTGTTTCGGCCCAATTTCGGTCGTCTTTCTGAAGTCGACCTTAGATCATCGGCCTTTTCGCGGTCTATAGACCCTGGGCGCAGTCTCAAGGCGCCTAACAGATCTTTTCCAAAAAGAAAATGGCTTCTTCGGTGACAAGGTTATCTTGTTCCGTTATCGGGCTTATGTTCCCGCCGCTGAGACCGTAAGCGGCGTTGACCTTGACTTGATTGGCTCTGCACCAGTCCATGAAGTCGGTAAGGGTCAATACGCGAATGTTCGGGGTGTCGTACCACTGATACGGAAGACTCGGACTTATAGGCATGCGTCCGCCTATCGACAGATCGAATCTAATCCGCCAGTGGCCGAAATTCGGAAACGAGACTATGCTTTTCTTTCCCACTCTCAGCATCTGGGCCAATACGCCGATGGGATCCTTCAAGGTCTGGATGGTGCTCTCCAATATGACGTAGTCGAAGCTTTGATCGCTGAAGTCTCCCAAGACTTCGGAGAGATCGATGTTTAAGACCGGCACCCCCATATCCATGGCCGCCATGGCGGCCGCAGGATCCACTTCCACGGCTTGACCGGTCACTCCCATCTCCTTTATCAAGCGCCCCAAAAGCTGGCCGTCGCCGCATCCCAGGTCTAAAACGTAGGAATTTCTAGGGATCTGATCCAATATGACCCGGTCCTGCCAACGATACCATATCTCATAGCTCGTCGTCGCTCCCCCGTAAGCCTTAGTCAAAACTTCCAGCAAGCTTTTGTTGAGATCCACCGCTCCATGAGCTATGGCGCCGCCGGAAGCGACCGCGTCATTGGAAGCGGAAGCTTTCACCGCATCGAAAGCCGCTTTTATTTTATCGATAGCTTGACTCAATTAAACCTCTTTCAGTCGTTTTTAAGAAAACTTTTTATCAGGCGCATTACCGCCTCCGTTTCCACCAAAAACGCGTCATGCCCGTATTTCGACGGGATATTGACGTAAGTGACGGGACGCCTGGCGTAACACATCGCCGAAACCAATTCGCGGCAAAGTTCCGGAGGAAAGAGCCAGTCGGAAGTGAACGACACTACGATGGTCCTGGCTTTGATTTTGGAGGCGGTGACCCTCAAGTCGCCTTGCCCCCACTGTTCGGCGGCGTCATAGTAATCCATGGCCCGAGTGAGATAGAGGTAGCTGTTGGGGTCGTAGCGTTTCACGAAGCTCTCGGCCTGGTGATTTAAATAACTTTCCATCTCGAACTCGATGCCCGTCAAGGTGAAATCAGGACTCTGCTTGCCTCTGAGCCTTCTCCCGAATTTAAAACCCATGCTCTCTTCGGAAAGATAGGTTATTTGAGCCATCATGCGCGCCACAGCCAAGCCGGCCAGAGGGCGCCGAGAGTCGTAGTAATTGCCGTTATTGAAGTTGGCGTCATGGATGATCGAATGGCGCCCGACCGCGTTGAACGCCAAACCCTGGGTCGTCACCCTATGTCCGGCCGACAGGATTATGGCGCCCTCGACTCGATCCGGGTAGGCCAAAGCCATCTCCAGGGCCATCTGCCCGCCCATGGAGCCTCCCACTACAGCTTTTAGGGAGGTCACGCCTAAGAGATCGAGCAGTTCCACCTGTTGCCTGGCCCAGTCGCCGACGGTCACCACCGGAAAACTCATGCCCCACGGCCTGGAGGTGGCCGGATTTATGGAAGACGGCCCGGTGGTGCCGTAACAACTTCCCAAGACGTTTACGCAGACCACGTAAAAGCGGTCGGTGTCTATGGCCTTGCCTGGGCCTATCATGGAATCCCACCAGCCGGGCTTGTTGCGGCGGTATTGCCTGAGCGGTCCTTGAGGATCGGGATCCCAGCCGGCCGCATGGGCGTCCCCGGTCAGAGCGTGACATACCAAAATCACGTTGTCTTTGTTGTGAGAGAGCTCTCCGTACGTCTCGTACTCCATCTCGACCGGGCCGATCTTTCCGCCGGAATCGAGCTCGAAGAGCTTTTCGGTGAAAAGCGCGGCTTTTTTGGCCGTAGTCCAGCCCACCGATTGCGGATGGTCGGGCGGATGCATCTCCTTTAATGGTTCGCCGTCTATGCTCATGATTGCGCCGGAACCTTCAAGCGCTCGAAACCTGGGCCTGATTGACGATACCCGCTGGGTCCCAAGTAACCGTTGACCAACCTTACGTTAAGTCCGCCGCCCTGATGAACGTCGAGAACGTTCAGACTGGCGAAGTCCTGCTCGAAAGCCCACATGGCGTAATTCGACAGGCTCAATAGAGAAGCTAAAATAGCCCTCATGACCCCTGAGTGAGAGAAAAGAATTATCTGGCCGGTAGGGTGTTTGGCTAAAAGAGCGCTCAAGTGCTTATCGATTCTTTCTCTAAAAGAAGTCGCCGATTCTCCGTTGGGAAAGGTGAAGTCTCCATTTTGCGGTTTGACGATGTCGTCGGCTATCTGCGGGAAAACTTCCACTATCTTTTTGTACGGCATTCCCTCGCAATCGCCGAAATTCATCTCTCGGAATCCCTCCAATTGGGTGTGCTCCACCTTAGTCCAATTCGACAGAACTTTCGCTCCATAGCTGGCCCTTTGGAGATCGCTAGAATATATGGCGTCGAACTTCAGGTCCTTAATCGCCTCTACCGCCTCTTCAAGCTGCAAGCGTCCTTTTTCGGAGAGCGCGACGTCGGTCCACCCGTTAAAAGTGTAATTATAATAATTAATGGTCTCGCCATGTCTGACGCAGTAAAAACGTAAAAAAGCCATAAAAACCTTTCGGCCGAAAAGTGAACGACGGATGCTTAAACCGTTTTCGGTATTTTAGTCAAGATTAGGACCTCGGCGTTTAGTCAAGATAGGACCAAGGCCTATAGGAAAATGGGCGGGATGATCATTCGGGTTTGACGGCGGATTGCGACTTGAGCGATATGGAGATCTCGCTTTGGTGCTCGGCTTGGCTGGCGTTCCAAATGCGCTGCAATTCCGGCAAATCGGCCAAAAAGACGTCGACTACGTCCGGATCGAAGTGCTGAGCGCGACCGTCCGTTATGATGGATATCGCTTGATCCGCGCTAAAGGCGGGTTTATAGGGGCGCCTCGACATCAAGGCGTCAAAGACGTCGGCGACCGCCACGATCCTTCCGGCTAGAGGGATCTTATGGCCCTTGAGGCCCCGCGGGTAGCCGGAGCCGTCGAATTTTTCATGGTGAGTGACGGCGATGACTTCACCGAGTCTTAAAAATCCTATGTCGGAATTTTCCAAGATCTTTCCGCCGTAAACCGTGTGCAGTCTCATGACGGCCCACTCTTCTTCCGTCAGCGGGCCGTTTTTCAGAAGTATCCTGTCCGGTATGCCGATTTTCCCGATATCATGCATGGGGGAGGCATAGAGGATGCTCTCCACGGTCGTGCTCGACAAGCCCATTCTGTCGGCTATTCTCGCCGATATCCGGCTCATGGATATGATGTGCGCCCCAGTGTCCTCGTCCTTAAATTCCGCCGCCCTCGACAACCTAAAGATCGTCTCCAGAGAAGCCCCTCTTAGTTTTTCGTGAGCCTTGGCCAACATCTTGTTGGTTTCTTGGATCTCCAGAGTGCGCCTGCGGACCTCCGATTCAAGCTCATGGCGGTAGTTGATCATGTGGTCGTTGTAGGCTTTGACTTTAAGTAAAGAGCGGACTCGAGCCCGCAGTTCCATGCGGTCGACTGGTTTGCTTAAAAAATCATCAGCCCCCACCTCGAGCGCCTTCACTCTATCGTTTACGTCTTGCAGCGCGGTCACCATGACGATGGGGACCATGGCGAATTTCTCGTCTTGTTTAAGCCGATTCACGACCTCGAAACCGTTCATGCCCGGCATCATGATATCCAACAAAATCAAATCCGGCGGGGTCTCATGAACTTTCGACAGGCACTCTTCCCCGTTATTGGCCAAAATAACCTCATACCCCTGCGGTTTAAGCATGGCGGCGATGAGTTTAAGATTCAGCTTTTCATCATCGACCACCATGACTCTCGGCATTTTTACTTCAGAGTGGTAGCCGTCGATTTTTGTTTCGGGAACAGTTGCGGTCATAAGATTAATATTTAAGTCCGTTATACCGGCGAGCGCCTCGTCTCGTCGGCAAGGGTTTGTCATTATAGCCGGAGATGAATGGTTGACGAAACATGTGCGGCGACCGGGATATGTCATGGATCGCGGCGGCCTATAGCCATGACGCCAATAATAAACTAAAAATCAGGCTCTGTCCAAATTAAACTTGTCGGAGAGCTTTTTTTAGCCACACAATCCAAAATAAAGCGGCTTTGATAGGCCTTCAAAAAGAACCAAAAAGAACTATATTTGAACTTTTTGCGCAAGCTCGCTTGATTTTGGCCGCAAAAAAGCCTCTCACAGCCTTGATTGCGCCGACAATCGCAGTGAGAATAGGTAAAATAAGTTGTCGTCGGCTATCCGAACTCGACTCGCAAATCATAAAAGCGGCAACCGTCGGAGCCGACATATTTCCGCTGAAATTCCGCTAGCGGCATATAATCCGAAGAGCTTTCAAACAAATAGGCTGACGCAATCCAACAAGCGAACAATCCAACAATCTAAGAATCCGACAAGCCTACGGTCAAACAATCAATCAATCGCTCCGTCGGTCGGCAAACTATGGCGATGCCGATGCCGACGCCATAACCGACGCCGACCAATTCTTTCCGCCCAAAAAGCGACCAAAAAAGTGGCCGCCCAAAGGCAAAACAATATTATACACTAAAGCTTTAAAGAGTAAAAAAATGCGACTACTGAACCCGAAT
>JAISZP010000181.1 GCA_031269135.1 Deltaproteobacteria bacterium
GAAATATTTAGCCTGATTTATTTATTTTTTGCATAAAATTTATTGCTTAAATTCGACATCCAGATTTAATTCTGTTTTTATATATAGTTAAATCAATTTAAATCTTAATTATTTATTATAAACATGTAAAACCATCTAAAAAATGGCTTTATGCAATAAAAACATATTGTTTCCGCACTTTATGAGTTATGCTATCTAACATCCAATTTTGACTTTTTTTCCATTAAGGTGGATAATCAAATACTAAAAGGACCGGCTCTCTAATTCTGACCCGCCCCAGAAAGGAGGATTGCTTTGGCCAAAGAAAAATTCGTAGTCACCGGGATGAGTTGCGCCGCTTGCGCCGCCAGAATCGAAAAAGCCGTCGGCGCCGTCGCGGGAGTGAAAAGCGCCTCCGTAAACCTCTTGAAAAACAGCCTAGACGCCGTCTTTGACGATTCGGCGACTACCGCCGGTTCCATAATTGAAGCGGTGACCAAAGCCGGTTACGGGGCGACGCTTGCTCAGTCTCAAACTCAGAGCGCTCCTACCGACGCCGCCGAGCAAGAAGAGGAAAATCTTAAAAATCGCCTCAGAGTCTCATTCATCTTTACGATACCTCTGTTTTACTTGGCCATGGGTCATATGCTCTCTTGGCCGCTTCCTTCCTTCTTTTTAGGCGACGAAAACGCCTTTATCGCGGCCTTGACGCAGTTTGTGCTGCTCATTCCGGTCATGGCCGTAAACTTCAAATATTACCGCTCTGGCTTTAAAAGCCTGCTTTCTTTCGCTCCCAACATGGACGCCTTGATCGCCATCGGGTCGGGAGCGGCGGCCATATACGGTCTGGTCGGCTTGTACGTGATGGCCCATGGTCTGGGCGTCAACGACCCGCACTTGGTCCACCAAGCCTTTATGAACCTGTATTTCGAAAGCGGGGCCACGATCCTCACGCTGGTCACGTTAGGCAAATTTTTCGAGGCCAGAGCAAGACGCAAGACCTCGCAGGCGGTCATCGGCCTGCTTGATCTCGCCCCAAAAACCGCTACGGTGGAAAGAGACGGAGAAGAGATCGTCATCGCCGCCTCCGACATACGGGTCGGCGACACGCTTATAGTCAAAGCCGGAGAGACCGTAGCCGTCGACGGCGTCATCATCGACGGCGTCGGCGCTCTCGATGAATCGAACCTTACCGGAGAGAGCCTGCCCGTCGATAAAACCATGGGGGATCCGGCCACCGGCGCGACCGTGCTGATGTCGGGCTTCATCAAGATCAGAGTGGACAAAGTCGGAGGCGACACCGCCTTGAGCCAGATAATCAAGTTGGTGGACGAGGCCACCTCTTCCAAAGCCCCGATTTCCAGACTTGCCGACCGCATCAGCGGCATTTTCGTTCCGATCGTCATCGCCTTGGCTTTAGTCGCGGGCGCGTTTTGGCTTATCGAGGGCGAAGGCCTCGCTTTCGCCTTGAAGATCGTCATATCGGTCTTGGTGATATCATGCCCCTGCGCCCTGGGCCTAGCCACGCCTACGGCCATCATGGTCGGAACCGGCCAAGGGGCCAAGGCAGGGATCCTTTTCAAGTCGGCTGAGGCCCTGGAGCGAGCTCACCAGCTCTCCGTAGTGGTGTTGGACAAAACCGGGACGGTGACCGCCGGTCGCCCGGAAGTCACCGAGATCTTGCCCGCCGAGGGCCTTGAGATTAAAGATGTTTTGGCTTTGGCCGCTTCCTTGGAAAAGCTCTCCGAACATCCTTTGGGACAAGCCATCGTCAGAACGGCTAAAGACCAAAATTTGGAGCTTCAAGCCGTCTCCGACTTCAAACAGATCCCAGGGGCGGGACTTGCCGCCGAAATCAGCGGAAAAACCGTCAAAGCCGGAAACAGGCGTTTAATCGAAAACATCAAAGGCGATCCCAGCTCTTTGCTCCAACATGCCCAGCGCGTCTCCGATCTTGGGGCCACTCCCATCTTTTTGGCCGACGACGACAACTTACTGGGCTTATTCGTGATTTCCGACAGGATAAAAGACTCCAGCCCCGCAGCCATAAAAGAACTCAAGCATCTTGGTCTTAAAGTGGTCATGATCACCGGCGATAACGCCAAGACCGCCCAAGCGGTAAGCCGCATAGCGGGAGTGGACGACTTTTTGGCTGAAGTTTTGCCGGGGGATAAGGAGAGGGAGATCAGACGCCTTCAGGACGGAGGCAAGCAAAAGGTGGCCATGGTGGGCGACGGAGTCAACGACGCTCCCGCTCTGGCCAGGGCGGACGTAGGCATCGCCATCGGCGCCGGAACGGATATCGCCATGGAGACGGCCGACGTGGTTTTGATGAAAAGCGACTTGCTTGACGTCTCCGGAGCCATACAGCTTAGCCGCGCCGTTTTGCGAAACATCAAACAAAACCTTTTTTGGGCGTTCTTCTACAACGTGGTGGGCATACCAGTGGCCGCCGGAGTCTTCTACGGTCTGTTCAACCTTACCCTAAACCCTATGATAGCCGCGGCGGCGATGAGCATGAGTTCAGTATGCGTCGTATCGAACGCCTTAAGGCTTAGATTTTTTAAAGCCAACCTCTCGACCGCGACGACGGTCGCCGGGGAGCATATCAAACAGCCCGCCGCAGGTGACGGGTCAATAAGCAAAGGAGATGGAGAAATGGTCAAGAAGCTGAAAATCGAGGGGATGAGCTGCGGACACTGCTCATCGAGGGTGGAAAAAATCCTGAAGGGCCTCAAAGGCGTAGACGGCGCGGTGGTGGACCTAAAAAAGGGAACAGCCGAAGTCACCATATCAGGTGAGATAGCCGATGCGGCCTTGACCACCCCTGTAACCGAAGCAGGCTACCCGGCTTCCGTCATCGGCTGACGGAACGCAATCGGGTGACGGAGAATCAACCGACGGAACTGTCAACCGACGGAACTATCAACTGACGGAACTATCGCCCGTCAGAGCAATCGACTGCCGGAGCAATCTCCGACAGAGCAATCGACTGATGGAACAATCGACCGGCGAAGCTATCGCCTGACGGAGCAATCGACTGACGGCAAGTCAACCGCCGGCGAAAGCTCTTGAGTTCTTTCCCCGACTTCAGTCGGGGGAGGATCTCAACAGCTCGCCTCCAATCACCGTAACCACCACTCTGGTGGCGGCTATGGCCCTTTCGGGACAGGTCAGGATATCTCTATCCAAGACGGCGAAATCGCAAAATTTTCCCACCGTGATGGTGCCTAATCTTTTTTCTTCAAAAGCCGCCATAGCCGGCCAGATGGTATAACTGGCTATGGCTTCCAGACGGCTCAGGCAGTTCTGAACCGTAAAACCGCCGTTAGGACGCCAATTTAGATTTTGCCTGGTTATGGCGGCATATATGCCCAGAAAAGGATTCGGCGATTCGACCGGACAATCCGAGCCGTTTATGACGTAGCCGCCCCAGTCGATTATTTCCCGCCAGGCGTAAGAGCGCAGACTCCTCTCCGGGCCTAAGCGATCTTCCAGCATGCGCAGATCCGTCATTATCCCCACGCTCTGTATGGACGGAATCAAACCCATCCCCGACACCATCTCACGGTCTTTTTCTCCAGCTAATTGGTAGTGCTCCAAGCGCCAGTTGCGGTTGGTCTTTTCGACTCCCAACACCTTAGCCATGATTTTGACAGCCTGAGCTATGGCGGCGTCGCCGATGACGTGAATGGCCACCTGAAAACCCAGATCTCTGGCTTTGATCAGCACCTCTTCCAAGGCTTCATCGCTGTAGGAATGCCCTCCGCGGTGACCTGGCTGGTCGGCGTAATCTTGCTCAAGCCAGGCGCTTCTGGAGCCTAAAGAACCGTCGGAAAAAAGCTTCAGTCCGTCCACCGAGAGTCTGCCCCCGTAGAGGTTTCTTCGCGGTCCGACCGATAAAAATTCATCGTCCCAAGGCTCGGCCGTCATGTAAAGCTTTAAGCGGGTTTTTACGGCGCCCTTGGCTACGGCCTCTTCAATCTGAGGGTACTGATGCGCGCGAGTGGCGCAGTCCACCACGGTAGTCAGACCAAAACCATTCATCTCCTTTAAGGACCGCTGAAATAGAACATCGAATTGGTGTCCGTCGTAGACGGGCATGGCCTGGTAGACCAGAAATATGGCTTTCCCTATAAGCACGCCGCTTGGGGAGCCGTCTGATTGCCTTCCTATCTCGCCGGCCTGAGGAGTTTTGGTGTTTTTGTTTACGTTGGCCTTCTCTAGAGCCAAAGTATTCACCCAGATCGAATGGTTGTCGGTGCGATCCAAGACGACCGGATGATCCGGTGAGACCTTGTCGAGCTCTTGTCTGGTCGGCCATTTATGGCCTTCCCAAAGAGTTTGATCCCAACCCCTGCCGTGTATCCATTCCCCTTTGGGCCTGACTTTAGTCTCTTCAAAGACGGCTTCCAAAACGTCGTCATGCCCTTGTCCGCGCAGATCCAACTGAGAGAGCTTCAATCCCTCGTGGAGAATGTGAGCGTGACTGTCGATCAGTCCGGGGATGACGTTGCGGCCTTTGAGGTCGACCACCGCAGCCTCTTGAGGAAGAGTTGCGAGGGCTTCCTTAAAATCATCCCCTACATAAGTTATATAGCCATTTAAGCAAGCGACGACGGAAGCCCGAGGGTTTTTGGAGTCCATGGTCAAAAACTTGCCTGACCGAAAGACTTCCGCCGAGTTTGGGGAAACATCCAGATGATTTTTTTCTTCATCGCTGCCTGGAGATAATATAGAAGGCACTGAGGCACCATAAAATGACGAGATAAGAGGTTATGAAGTTATAAGGCTTTGTTATGCTAGCAGTCGATAGCAGAATGATTTGTTTTCCAGCGGTCGCCGGTCGAAGGCTTTTTTTTCAAGGAATTTACAGCCGCGTGAAACCTACTGAAAATCGTAGAAGTGCCGATCATTATTGAGCACCCTATGACCTTGCCTGGTCACCAACACCAACTGCTCAAGTCTGACCCCGCCTCGACCGGGAAGGTATATGCCGGGCTCGACGGTCACCACCGAGCCTGCCAGCAATTTGTCCGAAGACCTGCCGCTGAGTCTTGGGGCTTCATGTACGGCTAAACCAACCCCATGACCTAAGCCGTGACCGAAAAATTCTTTATATCCGGCATCGGCTATATAATCTCTAGCTATACGATCGATTTCGCTGCAGATTTTGCCTTCGCAAATCGCGTCTATGGCTAAAGCCTGCGCTTTTTTTACAGTACTATAAATTTCCTTTTGCCATGATTGAGCCTCGCCGCAGATGAAAGTGCGGGAAATATCCGAGGCGTAGCCATGGTACTGAGCTCCGCAGTCGATGACCACCATCTGGCCGTCTTCGATTTTAGTCGGCCCGGGAACGGCGTGAGGCAAAGCGGCTCTTGGACCTGCGGCCACAATGGTCTCAAAGGCCGGACCCTGGGCGCCGAGTTCTCTAAAACGGCTGTCTAAAAACCAGGCTGCTCGCTCTTCCGTCCAACCGGGTTTAAGCTCTCGCCACAAAAGAGCTATGGCCTGTTCGGTGATGTCCAACGCTTTGGCGATGAGTTCTATTTCACTTGGACTTTTCACGCACCGAGGCAAGGAAGTATCGAACGGCGACGCCACCAGCTCAAGGTTATCAAGTTCTTTTAATAATTTTAAATAGGTCCTTACGGTAAAAAAATCCGGCTCAAAGGCTATTTTTGATTTTTCGGGGTTTGATTCGTCAGGCTTCGATTTTTCGGACGTCAAATTTGATAAGATGGAACCAAGCCCTTTGGCTATGTCGATGACCTCGAACAATTCGGCTTCGTTGGAAGCGGCCAGCGTATAACGCGAGTCGGTGAACAAGTAATTGTTTTTTTGGGTGATGAAAAGGCAACCGCTCGACTCGTTAATCATCGGGTCTTTGGCCAAAAATCCGGAGTAATACCGGCGGTTGTCCGGAGAGGTGATTAAAATCCCATATAGATCATTTTTTTCCAGTTGCTCTTTGATGAAAACTAATCTGCCGAAAACTAATCTATTTAAGTCCGACTCATTGTCCGGAGGGTCTTGAGGCATATTCTACCTAATTTTGATGTCTGTCGAAGTCTCAGATGGAGAAAATTTGGAGAAAATCGTCTTTTTCCTGCAGTCTGTCGGACTCAACCTTTAAACGATTGAACTTATCGACCAATTAAAAGTCGGCAAAATTGCGCAATGAAGCGCTATTTTTTGCTGCTTGAACTTTTACCTCAAGCAATCTTGCGGAACCGGCGCACCTGATACGTAGCTTTCGACCATAAGGTTAAAAATGTGATACCCCTCTGCAGTCTGGTCTATTCAAAACAAAAGACGAAATTTCATCCCGCTCTTGGATAGGGCTAACTAAATCATTATACCTCACAATCAAACCTATTACCAATCAGTAAACAAGAGACCAGCAATTCTACATTTGGAATTATCAGCTCAAGCATACCCTTATTTTTCAAAGATCTAAACGCCGAGGTGAAAAATCAAGTCAAAAAAACGGCAAAAAATTTCGACCTGTGC
>JAISZP010000218.1 GCA_031269135.1 Deltaproteobacteria bacterium
TGTAACCGTTCACAAAGTAGGTACAGGTCATTTTCTGGCTTTTTTCGACCAAATCCCCAGCTCATAATTTTCTGACCCCCTACCTTCCAACTCCGCCTTGGCGTTACTCTTGCGCTTCAAATTAATTTTTAGCTCTGGTAAAAAAACTACTTGACAAGCCTATAATTCATGCTCTATACTGTTGAACATGAAAACAAAAGGCCCACATACGCACGCAGAGGCTACAATTACTTGCACCCAGCAAGCCGCTAAAGCTGCGACTGATGAGCAGAATTTAGAACGCGACAACTCTACCTCTTTTATCCAGTACGTCCTCATTCTCCTTAGTAATTTGCTCCAGCTCTTAACAGAAAAAGACAAGTCCATTGCGGAAAAGGATAAGACCATTGCGGAACTGGAATCCAAAGTCAAAACGTTAACCGAAGAAAACGCAAAATTGACTGAGAAGGTTAACGAACCGGTAAAAACTTCGGAAAACTCATCAATTCCCCCATCCAAGAACCGTTACCCCAAAAAGAAGCCTCCCAAACTTGACGAGAATGGTAATCCAATAAAAGGCACACCCGGAGCCAAGAAAGGGCATAAGGCTCACCCTAGAAAAAAGATAATCATCAAAGATAGCACTACCGATCCGGAAATTCTCGACAAAGACGCCAATACTGTTCCCATCAAAGAAGAAACTATAGAGCCTGAATCCACTGAGTGCTCAAAATGTGGCACACAGATGAGACGCTGTCCCAGCAAAGATAAAATCGATGGACAGTTCGAGTTTATTCCAAATCCTATTCAGTTTAAAAAATATCATTCCAACGCTTATAGATGCCCTAACTGCAAAAATACCCATTTCGGCCCAAAGCCAGAGATACTGGGCAGCGGCAAGTTCGGTCCAATGCTCATAAGCGTGCTAATTTATCTCAGAAGCGTGTCAGCTATGAGCATTACCAATATTATGAAGTTTTTGGAAGCCTTCGGCGTAAAAGCCTGCCGGGGCTTCATCAGCGAAACCATCACCAACAGCGCAAAAGCCTTTGATAAATCCTACGACGAACTCAAAGACGCGCTGCCAAACCAAAAAGTAGTCAACGCAGACGAAACATCCCATAAGGAAAACGGGAAAAAGATATGGACGTGGGTCTTCAGGACTTTTGGTTTTGCCTTCTTCCATATCGATGTCGACCGAGCAGTAGGTGTCATTGAGGACCATGTTACGAAAGAATTCAAGGGAACTATGGGCAGCGACTACTTGGGCTCTTACAGAAAATTTGCTAAGGAGTGCAAAGTTAAATTCCAATTTTGTCTAGCTCATCTAAAGCGAGATATACAGCTATTGATTGACCACATCTCCATTCCCGAACTGAGCAACTACGGCACTAAACTCATGACTATACTCGACAACTTGTTCAAAACATACAGGTTGTTTTGTCGTCTTGCTAAACCCCGTGATCCTAACGATCCTGATGATCTTGATCTCGAAGGTGAGGCCAGAGAGGCTAAGAAACAAGAGGTCTTGGAAGAAGCGAGGCGACTCGCCGAACAATTGAGACAAACTGCTTTAGATCCGCCAAACCATAAGAAAGCCAAGAACATTGCGAAGAGGTTTAAGGACTGGCCGGATAATTACTACGCCACTTTTTTGAGTGACGAGGGAATTGAAGCCGGCGTGGAACCCACGAACAACGTGAGTGAACGCTCAATACGCTTCGTCGTGATAGCCAGACATCTAACGCAAGGAACCAGAAGTAAAGAAGGCCGCCATTGTTGGGAGAGGCTATGGACTGTAGTAGGGACATGTACTATACAGGGCAGGTCCATCTTTAAATTCATAAAAAACTCAATAGTAGCCAAGTTCTGCAGTAAAGACCAAGCTCCCCCCTCGCTGCTCAGAAAAAGTGATGACGAATAAGTAACGTCTTAAAGCCTATCCTAAACCCCCTTAGCTCCCCCCTGAAGAGCTTAATAATTTTCACTCCGATTATCGGCCATGTTAGAATCTGGACCGAAATCAAATTTTGATGATGATTGATGAGTAAAAACTTAAATCTTATGTCGTCTTAGCCGCGCCTAGCCTCGCCTAAAGCCCCTCAGCTACCCCCTGAGGGGCTTAATTATTTTCAATCCAATTATCGGCCAGGTTAGAATCTGGACCGAAACAAAATTTAAATAATTAATGATGAGTATAAACTTAAATTAAAGCCTAGCCCACATGCTATCCAAGCTAAAGCCCTTATGGGGCTTGATTATTATTACTATGCCTCCCGTCAGGGTAGAGCCGGAATCAAGTTAAGTTTTTGATGATTAATTATGTTTTATTATGAGTATAGCTTTAAAGATTAGTAATGAGTACGAGTAATCCACTATTGCCTTAGTTGCCCCTGAGGTGGGCATTTTTTTTCAATCCTGGTACCAGATAGGGTATAATCAAGACTGAGGTCCCAGTTATAGGCCAAAACGCTGTTAGGTAGCTGTACTTGGTTACGTACTTCAAACCCATGGTCTAACCCAAGACCAGGGGGGGACTAGACTGTACCCGGTTTGTGAACGGTTACAAATCATTTCAAAGTCATTTTTTTTTACACAGTCGTTTTTTTCAAAGACCTTTTTTTAAAAATTCCTGTTTTTTGAACTTGCCGATCCGCCCTTATTTTTTTGTCCCCTCGTCGAGAATTTCGGACTCAAGCGCTTCGGTTCCGAAAACGAACGAGAGCAGCCATTTTTTTATCCGCTGAATAACGACTACTCGCCATGAAAAAAGCGACCTCCAAATAGAGTACGACATTTTAAATGGAAAGCGATATTTTTTTCTACCCCCAGCATGACAAGACTAAAAAATCAGTCGATTTCGCATGGCTCGTTTTCTAGGCTAATTTGACGAACTCGAACGACAACGTCTCTTCTCTGGGATTAGCTCTGGTGAGTTTTAAAATCACTTCCGTACCCGGTATGGCCGCCATCGGGAGATTGTAAAATTCCTTGTCGACCATAAAATCGGTTATGCACACTCTCGTACGGTTGCCTCGGTTTTCAAAAACCAAACCAACAAAGTTCTGACCGATTTTAGGCTTTAGATGCCAAGTCAACCAGTAGCGTTTACGAGCATTTTGCATTTTCTTGATGGCTTTTTCAGTCTCTTCGGCATTAAGAGCCGCCTGCAACAAACGATCGCAATCATAGGCCACCGTATTGTCGACGGAAGCCCTCAGTTGCCTGGCCACCAGCAAATCGATGTAGCGGCGGATGGGCGAGGAAAAGGTGGTGTAGACGTCCACTCCCAATCCCCAGTGAGGGGATGGTTCCAGCGTAAGCCCTCTTCTTCCGACCAAGCGCCTTTGGGCCAAGGCGGCCGCAAGCTTGCCTTTTTCGGAATAGGGTTCATAAACTTTATAGTTGATGAGGGGATTGCATTTTTCTTGGTAGCGATAAGGGCACGGAAGACCTAATCTCCTTAAAGTTTTGGCCGCCAAGTGGTTGGCCATGACCATCATTTCCCCGACTATGAAATTAGTTATCGAACTGGTGTTGAAAATCGAGATCTCCACAAGTCCTTGCGAATTTAAAAACACATTTAGTTGCGGAAGCTGAAAATTGTAGCCCCCGTTGTCGAGCCTCTGCTCCAGAAAAAACTTCGCCAGCGAAAGCAAAGGCTCGAAGAATTCGGCGTGCTGAGAGTCGATTACATTGTCGGCTTCGTCGAACGAGAGCTGAAGATCGATTGAGATGAGACTCGGCTTGAAGGCGACCGAGGTGATGACTCTGTCTTTGTCTAATTCGATCAGCAGAGAAAAAGCCGGCTTGACTGTTCCTTTTTTAAGAGACAGCAGTCCCTCGGTGATATTCTCCGGGAGCATCGAGTACTTGCCGTCAGGCAGATAGATCGAGCAGGCTCTTTTGGAAGCGAAATCGTCGGTTAGGCTCCCTATGGGAATCAAAGCCGCGACATCCGCTATGTGAAGTCCCAACCTCAAGGCGCCGTTTCCGAGATGCTCTATCGACAAGGCGTCGTCGAATTCCTTAGCCCCCGGCGAATCGATGGTCGCGGTGAACAATCCCGTCAGATCAATCCTTCTTTGGGCCCCGAGATCAAAATCGTCGGCTAGATTCGCGCACTCTTGGGCGACTTCCGAAGGGAACTCGGTGTCGATCTGAAGCCTAAGCAAATCCAAGTTTTCGTGCTGCGAGAGTTCTCCCATCGCGACTAAAGCCTTAAAGGCGGAAAGAGGCTCTTGGCTGAGGCCGGAATACCTCATCATTTGTTTGGCTTTTTTGATCGCTTCGGTGTCGTTTTCGGAATTCGACGACGCCGTCTGCCCTGAAGCGGGAGATAAAGCGTAACTCAACAACATCTTCTTAATCTGGTCGGCCTGCATCGGTTCTTCGACCAGCCGACCGGACACGACCTGATAGATCCACTGGCCGCCGCTTTCCAGGATGGCGTTCAGGGACAGCTGTTGCTCTTTATTGGCCTTGAAACGTTCTATCTGCTCGGTCGTTCTTCTATGGATCTTATTGTTGGAAAGATGAAAAAAAACGCTGTCGGCCTGAACCGAGCGTATGACGGCCGAGAGTTGATCCGGCGAGGGATCGCCTCCATAATAAAGTCCGGCTATGACGTCAAAATCGAACTCTTCCCCTTCGCCGTCCAAAACCGACCAAAGGCTTTCCAGATCGACTTGGGCGGCGAGATGCTCTCTGCTTCGATCGACCTCGTTAAAGAAGGCGTTTCTAGAAGCTTTATCGCCCGGGTCTTTCACTTCGCAACTAACCAAGATCCTGGAAGGGGCAATCATCATTTCTTTGCCGCCGCTCATCGTCACCTCTAACCGACCTCGGGGACCGTTATGGTTGGTGACGATTCCGCAGACGAACTTTCCGGATTCGATAAACTCGACTAACTCGACTAACACCTATTCTCCTGTCGCTCAATTTGGTCTGATTCACTGTTTTGAAGAAATTGCAGATTATACAGTTTAAAGTACTCCCCACCCAGCTCCATCAACT
>JAISZP010000201.1 GCA_031269135.1 Deltaproteobacteria bacterium
CGTAGTAGAGGTACTGAACATCCTTTTCCTCCAAATCAGGCCGCTCCAACTTTTCTCCAGATCTAAAAGTCTCATCCAAAACCCTGCCTGTAACCAAGTTCTTAAGCTTTGTTCTGACGAAAGCCCCTCCCTTGCCCGGCTTGACATGCTGAAATTCGACTATTATATAAGGTTCCCCCTTAAACGTCACTTTCAGACCCTTACGAAAATCACTGGTGGAATACATTCCCGAAAACTCCTAAGAAAAACATAAATTTAAAAATCGCTCAGACTTTTCATCGACAATATACATCGTCATAAATGAAAAAACAATCAAATCTATCAAATCAATCAAGTTGTTCCTTCACTTCATCGTCCGTAAGCTCTGGTTCCTCGGCTAAACGAAAGATGATTTCATCCGGCCTGACTAAGCCCAACTTCTTTCTGGCCTCATCTTCCAAATATCCAGAATCGTTTCTAATGCGCTCAAGTCTGGCGGATAATTGACGGTTTTCCTCCTCAAGCCTCAAGTTGTCTGCCTCAAGCATGATCTTTTTTTCCATTAAGCCCGCATTTCGGGCCAATCCATTCTCGGAAAAAAACAAATAGCCTATCACCGCGACGACTATAAGAAGAAAAGCGAACCAAAATATTTTGCCGCTGACGTTGCGAAAGGAAAAACTCAAAAATTTACTTTTCTCCGAAGCCTTTTGGGGGTTTTCGGAGTCGGCAAGATGGGCTGAGTTGAATCTTTGTCCTAGTTTGTTGATTTGATTGTTTGATTCCACAATTTCACTCTGTAGGCGGCGGCAGAGTAGCTCCCATGACTACTCGGTTGAAGTTCTTAAGTCTTAGCGCTTCAATCACCTGAAAAACCAAACCGTAGTCGGTTTCTCTGTCGGCGGAGATGAGAACCACCACTTCATTTCCGTCAGCTCCCGTTTGGTCCAAAAGTTCGGCAAGTCTTGCGACGGTCGTAGGTTGCCCCTCGAAAAACAAATCGTTTTGAGAGGTGATGCTGACCTCCAACCTCTCGGCGGTTTGGACCAAAGACCCGGAAGTCAGTTCCGGCAGCAAAAGTTTAAGGCCAGGCAAAACGGCGAATTGGGCGGTGACCATGAAAAAAATAACCAACTGCAATATGACGTCGACTAACGGCGTCATGTTGATGATGGGCGATCCCCCGACCTTTTTGTTTTTAGAGGAAAAGTTCACTTTTTGACCGGCGCTTGCCTAGGGGCGACGGCTGAGCTGTCGGGAGCCGCTAAGGCCTCGAGAAGGTCCGACCCCAGATCTTCCAACTCCGCAGTCAGCGTCTCCACCCGCCCTACTAAAAGGCGATGAATGACCATAGCCGGGATAGCCACCACAAGTCCGGCGGCGGTGGTCAAAAGAGCCTGTCCTATGCCGCCGGCCAAGAGACCTGGATTGCCCATGCCGGCCTGCGCCACGGCGCTAAAGGCCGAGATCATGCCGGACACTGTTCCCAACAATCCAAGAAGAGGCGAGACGGAAGCTAAAACGCTCAACAGCTCCAAGTGCGAAGCTAAATAAACCGACTCCCTTCTGCCGGACTCCTCCATTATATCTCTAAAGAGGATCCGATTTTGGCCGATTATCTTCAAGCCTTGCCTAATTAGTCTAGCGGCGGAATTTTGACCGTCTTGACAAAGAAAAGCCGCCTCATTGAACTGACGTTGCACTAAAAGATCGTTTACGGAGGCCACCAGACTTTTGGGTATGACTTTACTTCGCCTAAGAGTCCAGACTCGCTCCATGATGATAGCCAGAGCGGCTAGGCTGCAGCATAAGATAGGATACATGACCCAGCCGCCGCGCTGGATGAGGTCGATCAGAATGTCCATGAAAACCTGATATATTATTCCTTTTGATGATTAAAACTTTAAACGCTTAAAAAAGGCTGAGACGATATTTTACTTCGGCTTATTGATTCCTTCGATAGCCATGCGCAAGAGAGCGGCCTCGGCTTGCTCGTTGTTCGGTTCCAATTCCATGACCTTTTCATAGGCGAGTTTTGCTGCGCCTTTATCCCCGCTCTTGTCTAAGGCGTCCGCCGCAGCTAACCAAGAAGGCGCTTTGTTTTTTTCAAGTTCGGCGACTTTAAGCAAACTTTCAGCCGACTGAGCATCCTCGCCTGTATTTTTTTGAGCCAGAGCCAGAAATCTCCAATTGTCGGGGTCGTTCGGATGCCATTTAGTCCAATCGGAAGCTACGACGCTTAATCCCTTCCAGTTTTTCGCCGTCTCATATTCTCCCACCACCAAGTCCCGGCAATCAAGCCGCAGCGGATCCGATCGGTAGATAAGAGTGGCTTGAGCCAGCATATCCTCTGTTTGGCCTTTTTCCTTGTACATGGCCATTAGATACCCTCGGACGTCGGTTGAGAGGACGTTTTGTCCTTTATCCAACTCCAGGGCTTTTAAAAAAGCTTTTTGGGCATTGTCCCACTGCTTAACTTTAAAATAAGATACCGCTAGATTATAAAATTCGACACTGTTATCGGAAAATTGATACAAACTCTCTTCAAATTCTTCTGAAAACTTATCGTCGGTCGGTCGCAACGCGTTTAAAAGCTGAGCTATAGCCTCTTTTCTCATCCCCCGTGTTTCTAAATCTTCTCCTGAGAGTTCCGCCAACGCCTTCCACAAGGGAAGGGCTTTATCGGCAAGACCTTCTTGGTTGTAAGCCAAGGCAAGCTCTTTTTTTAAGGCGGGAGCGTCATCCAGCGCCAGAGACTTCTCCAGATTCTCCCGGTAAGCCTCCTGATTGCCGTTTTTAAGGGCAAGACGCGCCATGTTCAGGAAAAGAGAAGGATCGGATTGATCGTACATCGAGGCGCTGAGGTAAGCCTCGTAGGCCTCGGTGAACTGCTCCTGCTCGTAGAGCAAATAAGCCAGCCGCTTATAGGCTTCCCCCTTTTGGACGCCGTCAGGCAAAGACGTCGCCAAGCCTTCCCAGGCCTTTAACTGGCCCGGCATATCGGAATTTTGTCCATGAAGGCTTACCAGCTCCGTCCAGATGCCGGAAACCTCTTGCGGAGTCGCCAGTTTCAGCACTCTCTCCCAGGCGCCTATTTGTTGCGCTAATTGTCCGCTCTGACGGTATATCGAGACAAGCTCCCCCAAATAAGCGCGTTTATAGTCAAGTTTGGATTCATCCTTTATGGCGTTTTCGGTATCATTTTCCACGTCATTTTCTAGTTCATCGAGAAGCTCTTCGTACAACTGCGCCGCTTTCATGGGGTCTTTAGTCTTATAAAGAGCCGCCAAATCGACCTTGTAAGGACGTATCGGCTGAGCGGTCTTTTCAAGCCGAACTATTATTCTTTCAAGAGTGCGTATTTCGTCGTCAAGATCCTTTAATTCTCTGTAGAGCCTCAATAATTTTCCTAAAATCTCCAAAGATGCCGATGCATCTTCTATCGCAAGCAGTTCTTTTTCCAAAAGCTGGGAGAGTTCGTCATTTCTTCCGCTGTCGGCTAAGGCGTCAGCGAGCTTTTTAGTCAATGCTTCAGAGCCGGGTTCCAAAGACAAAGCTTTTCGATAATAACTGATTTTCTGCTGCGCCTCAACCGCCGCATCTGCTCGATTAGCCCAATCTAAAGCGGTGAAGGCCGCTTTAAGACTAAATCTGGCCAGAGACAGCGCACCCTCTTTAACCTCAAACACCAATATTTTAGGATCTTGGAAAAAGTCCTCGCCTAATATGTCAAGCGGCGAATTTGCTTGATTGATAAGGAGCTGCACGTCTAAATCAGGAGAGTGCAGCCTCAAATCGTAGTTTCTCCACCTGTTTGTGTCTAAACTGCTGATTCTTAACGGCAACGACGGGTTTATTTCCTGCTCCACGCCTGGCTTAAGGCTAAGAGTCTGATTGCCGTATTGTAGTTGCAGACCATGGATCGTCAAGGGAGGGCCAAAAAAACGCCCATATGACCGGGCAAGCGATTCAGGGGCCGTAAAGTTCCAGACGACTGCAATCGAGCCGGCGATAAAGACCAATAGAAAAAGAAGTTTTAAGCCGAAACGGAATATTCTCCTCGCGGTCCCAACCTCGCCCTGCGATGTATGATAATAGTTGTCCAGAATGTTCAGTCCACCTAGAAACAATTTCATAAAAACGGTCAGCAACCGCTACGTATAAGCACTTAGCGAATATATCACAAATTATCCTGAATTTAAAGATATTATCCTTAACAAATCCACATTTACAACCGCTAGTGTTTCTCTGATCGAGTCATTATCATAAGCATCCTTACTGGAGTTTAAACTCAGCTTCACGACAGGCGCCATGACAGGCGCTGCAAAACGCATTTGACGGCCCACTTGAAGATCCTGCATTTAGACGAAAGACCCCCCTGACTCTCGAAGAAAGTCAGGGGGGTGGTAAGACGGGCAAGTTCCGTCTCTTGGTTTGCGTTAAGGATTACCCAATCAGACTCAGAGCCAATTGCGAGAGGCTGTTGGCCTGGGCCAGCATGGAAGTGGCGGCCTGCGCCAGTACGTTGTTTCTGGTGAATTCCGTCATTTCCGTAGCCACATCGACATCCGATATACGGCTCTCGGAGGCTTGGAGATTTTCGGCCTGGACGGTCAGGTTGGTCATGGTGTTTTCCAGCCTGTTTTGGAGAGCGCCTAGGTCCGCCCGGATCTTGTCTTTGCTGTTGATGGATTCGGTGATGGCGTCCAAGGCTTCCTGAGCCGCGCTCTGGGTGCGAATCTCGGCTCCCTTCCAAGGACCGTCGGCGGCGTTTTGGATCTCTACGAAGCTGTTGCGATCCATACCGTTGATGATCTTTTTGTCTTCGAGAGCGGGAGTGGCTATCTCATCGGCGTTGGCGATCCTCAGATCCCTTTCGCTGCCTACGTCGCGTCCGTTCAAGGTCACGTTCCAGACTTCATTGCCGAGGTTGGCTTTGGTCTGGGTGGGTTTCATCTGGGCCCACTTCTCTCCGCCCAGGGTGAAGGTGGTCCCTGAATCGTTCTTTTCAGTTGAAGACACGTTCTCAAAGCCGACCGCATCTAAGGCGTCTCTGGAATTGGGGTCGTTTCCCGCCACATCGCAAGCCAGCAGATCGGTGAAGTTTCCGCCGACCTTAGTGAAGATGTAGACCATTTCAGCTTTATTGCCGTTTGAGTCGAAGTTCTGCACCATAGCCCAGAACTGGCTGTTTTCGTTGTGGTTGATGGCGGAGGCCAGAGCCCAGGCGCCGAAGTTGGATTCACCCGCGCTGGAAGCACTGGCTGTGCCGGCGCTGGCGACCAAGGTTTTCTCCTTGGATTTATCGACGATTCCAAGTTTGGACTTGGTTTGATCGTCGGTGGCGCTGGCGTAAATATCCTCAATATCGAGGTTTTGAATGTCGGATTCGGAAGCGGGACCGTTAGGTCTAACGTTATCGGCTACCGTCACCTCACCGGCGCCACTGCCGCCCTGGAGCGAACTGAGGGTGCTGCTGATGTTTCCGCTCAATGCCGCTGCCAGGGCTGTCATATCGGTTCCAACGACTGGGCTGATGCCAGTGTAAGGACTGGCGACTCCAGCAAGCGTCATTTCGATGTCGAGGTAGCCGAAGCCGCCGGTTGGACTAGTGCCGGTGTAATCCGAATGCGCCAAATCCACACCGACCACTTCCGCAG
>JAISZP010000278.1 GCA_031269135.1 Deltaproteobacteria bacterium
AGTTGATATTCGTTAGGTCAGCCGTTTCGCCTTCCTTAAGCCGACGACCTTGCTATTTTACTCGGTTGGCGGGTTGCAATCAAATGCCTATCGGCTAGTCGGCGACCGGCGAGCATAAATATGGACGTCGCTCGGCGGCGCTCCCAGCTTAAAGGCCTGAGATCTCCCAGCGGTGAAACGATACGCTGCCCATCCCGATTGAAATAAAATTTACGACTGTATGGAGTTAGATTGTGGACCTCAATTATTTCAACCTCTTTGAACAACTCCTCTTTGAGCCGCTGATGTTTGAACCGCTCCTGCCTGAGCCGGTCCTCTTGCTGAAGGGCAAAGAACTTGAGAATGCCCTTCAGAGAGACCCTGAACCCCAATACCCCTTAAGAGCCGTCATCACTATTACGGTAAAGGCTATTTGCGCCGGTTGCAATAGTTGGGAGGAAATTCGCCGATACGCCGAACTCAACGCCGATTATTTTATGGACTGTTTCCCTGCTCTTGACTCTATTCCTTCAGTCGAGGCCATAAAACAGTCGGCTACAAGACTTGATTGGGCATCGGTGGTCGAGAATTTTCCTAAAGTTTCGGTCGAATTGATAAAACGCCTTCATAAACGCGCGGCAGGCAAAAGAAAGATAGACGAGGCGCCTCAGGTGATTTCCATCTTCGGGAAACCCGCCCATGGCGTCAGAACCGGCTGCGGCGAAGACGGAGTCAAGTTCCATTTAATAAACGCTGTTTGCGGGTTGGTTACGTTATCATCTAAAAAGGTGGAAAAAAAATCCGACGAGGCGACGGTCCTGCCCAAGTTCATCTATTCTCTTTTTAGAGTCGGCTTGCTTCGTGGAAGGGTCGTGACGAATGATACGCTGGGATTCAAGAGAAATATAGCCGATCTAATATTAAAATATTGGGGCCATTATTTTTTCCCTATCAAAACAACTCAGAAATATCTATTTGAGCGAGCTCTCAAACTTTTTCAAGTAGATATAGTTAAACATCCAAGAAAAATCATCAGACAAGATTGTGAACTTGATAGGTCGCAGAGTGAAACGGTCGTATCCGAAAAAGTCACTGTGATTTACCTCAACGGTTTCGTCAGAGAACTGCTTTCCAACTCCGACCTGCAATGGGGCGGAGTCAACACTATTACGCAGATAGAGAAAGTATCTCTCCACAAAAAGACCTACATCACTTCAAAAGAGTTGAAATATTTCGTCTCCAGCCTCAATTTGCCGATTCTGCAAATGCTTGATGTCTTGCGCAAGCACAACAATGCCGCCGTCACTCTACGAAAGATGGATGAGATTTATAAGCAAGACAAGGTCGAAATTTATACCGACTCCACGGTGGAGTTCTTTTCCTTAATCCGCAGGTTCGCCGCAAGTTTAATCCTTTCAGTCAGTCGGCAGTACGACGAATCCGCCGCATGCATCTTGCAGCTGATGAATATTTCACAACAATATTATACGGCGCTTTTTGAAAAGCCGGTTGAGGAACTCGGCCCTCCAAAAATGTGGAGACATAAGTTTGGTCCAAAAATAGTCAGCGACTAGTTTCGTCAAAAACGCATTTTTGCGCTGATGCGTAGTTGGAGGCGAAACAGCGGTTCCACTTTTGAAATCGTCAGACCCAGCAGGCTTTTTTTTCAGCGGCCTAAACGCAGAGATGAAAAACCAAGTCAACCGCGCATGTCGCCTGAGGAAGGCGGCGCCCCGAAGTCAAGAAATGCGGCGCCGTATTTCGCGGCAATCAATCACGAACTGTAAACCTACGGCCATCCACTATGATGGAAGCCGAGTCCCCCTGCAGCGAAAAAATGGGTCGGCGAAAGGCGGAAAGGCGACGTAACGTGGGCGGCCTTTTCGCGCACCGGCACGGCTGGCGATGCGGCGCCGACTGAATATGTCGCCGGTCGATCATAAGTTCCATTTACCTTTTAGAATCTTTGGAGCATACTTACGCTAATGAAAGTTTCTGTTGTAAATCAATTCGGCTTGGAGTATAATTTGAACATAATTTCTCGCTTGTCTTGAGTTTTTTCGAGCATTAAATTTTCCCATGAGTGTCGGGGATGCTCGAAGTAGCTTATTTGCTACGTTTTCACCCAACATCAAGTGGAAAACTATCGCAAAATCATCCCAAAAGCTATGATGCTCGCAAAGGATTCTTAAAGCCTAAGAGCCGTTTGAAGTCCAGAGACTGGATACCTACATGTCGCCCTGATTAATAAGGGATTGAGACATATGATACTGCAGTACATTAAAATGTAGCTCCTTGTCTGCCTATTGCCCTGATTAATAAGGGATTGAGACAATTTTAGGGTTATTTCCAGTTTCCAACATACTATCTCCTATCGCCTTGATTAATAAGGGATTGAGACATATGATGCTGGAGTACATTGAAATGTAACTCCATATCTACCTATTGCCCTGATTAATAAGGGATTGAGACACTTACAATCAGCATCTAAAATCTTGCGATGTCATCTACCTATCGCCCTGATTAATAAGGGATTGAGACATATGATACTGGAGCAAACGGAAATATAAATCGTCATCTACCTATTGCCCTGATCAATAAGGGATTAAGACGTATTTTCGTCTGACGTCAAATATGATCGAAGTGCAAAAAGTCCTAAAATCTGCAAACTAGAAAATATTTTGTAAATGATTCCAGTCAGTTAAAAACAAAAATTTTCATAATGCGGTTTTTACGCATCGATCGAATATTATTTCGTCTATCTACCTATTGCCCTGATTGTAACCATTCACATAGCGGGTAAAGGGCTTTTTTCGGCTTTTTGCGACCAAATCCACCCTCATGAGTTTCTGACCCGCCTCTACCTTCCAGCTCCGCCTTGTCTTGCTCTTTCGTTTCAAATCAATTTGCAGCTCCGCAAAAAACTGCCTGACAAGCCTAAACTCATGTCCTATACTATTGAACATGAAAACGAAAGGAAGACTTCGCGCGCAGAGCCTACAATCGCTTGCGCCCGGCAAACAGCTGAAGGTGCGCTGGATGATGCGCCTGATGAGCTCAATTTGGAACGCGACGACTCCACCTCTTTTATCCGATGCATCCATTCTCATGAGTGATTTGCTCCAGCTCTTGACGGAAAAGGCAAATCCCTTGAGGGAAAAGACGAATCCATTGCGGCAAAGCCTAAGACAACTGCGCGACTGGAATCCAAAGTCAAAACGTCAACCCAAGAAAACGCAAAATCGACTGAAAGGTAAGCGCTGCAAAAAAAACTTCGGAAAATTCCTCAGTTCATCCGTCCGGCGACCGTCGCCCCAAAAACAAGCCCCCCAAAATTGGCGAGAACGGGAGTCCAATAAAAGCTCCGCCCTGAGCCGGCAAAGGGCATAAGGCCCATCATGGAAAAACCCCGCAAAAATAGCGCCGCCGGTGCGGAAATCGTCGGCGAAGTCGCCAGCGGCGTCGCAGCGAAAACCTAAGAAAGCCTGCTTGATGAAAGATTCAATTATTTGACGGTATCGCCGCCCGTAAACGGGTCGAATGACGCCTTTCAAACGGCTGAGCGGAAAGCGGCGCAATTTTGGCCGATCTTTTCGCTCTCGGGGCGCATCTCGGCGTTTATGTCGTTGAAAACAACAGGTCGTCTGCAAGCTGAGAATTTCAAAAATGAAACCGTCGCCTGAGAAATTGGGAGGGCTGGGTTTGTATGCTATAATCGAAGGGTGAAAAATTCGAGTCGAAATATTTTCGGGCAAAGCGTCGCCGACCAGCAAAGCGTCGCCAGCCGGCAGAGCGTTCCTCACGAGGAGATCTTCGAGGTCGCCGTGGATTCTCCGGCTCCGGCTCTTTACAGCTACCTGGCTCCGCCAGGCGTTGAGGTCGCTGTCGGGCAGATGGTGAGAGTCCCTTTTGCCGGTCGCGAGCTTCTGGGCTACGTCATGGGACGGGGTCCGCAGGACGCTGCAGCCGCCAAGAACTTTAAGCTCAAGACCATAAGCCAAGTGGTGGTGACGGAGCCTCTCTTTGGAGAGGAGATGACTAGGCTTATAAATTTCGTCTCGAGTTACTACTTGTATCCCCCTGGTCTATGCGTAAAAGAGATATTGCCGGGGGGCTTGAGTCCCAAACTCAAGGTATTTGTAAACTTGACCGACAAAGGCCTTCTTGAGTCCTCGCTTAATCCGGGCGAAGCCCTTACGGCTTTAGAGTCGCTGAAAGCGTCTCACCCGGAAGGAACGCCGATAAAGAAGCTCTCAGCCGTTCGCTCAGGGGTGAAAAAACTTCTAAGTCTAGGTCTTGCCGACTATAGATACGTCTTAGACAGCCGCGGAAGCGGTTTTTCCTACGAAATGTATCTGACCGCCGCTCCAAATCCCACTTATTGCGGCCGCTTGGGTCCGATGGAGCAAAAACTCTGGGAGCTCGTCAAAGACGCTCCCGCAACCCCCATCTCGCATTACCGAAACATCTTTTCCAATCCTTTGGTTCAGGCCAGAAGTTTAGCGGCCAAGGGCCTTATCGAGGTGGAAACCCGCGAGAAGTTTAGAGACGATCCTCAAAGGGCCATTTTTTATCGACTCAAAGACATAGATTGTCTGACGAGCGATCAGCAAAACGCTCTTGAAGCCATCGAGGCTTCCATACAAGCTCATCGACAAAAGGGGTTTCTTCTATTCGGAGTGACGGGAAGCGGCAAAACGGAGGTCTATTTAAGAGCCGCCGAAAAGTGCCTTTTGCAAGGCAGAAGCGTTTTGTGGATGGCCCCGGAGATCGCTTTGACCATGGGTTTAGAGGGTCGCCTTAAGGAGCGTTTCCCCACTCTTTCCATATCCGTCCTGCATTCCCGCCTTACAGCCGGTCAACGCCATGACCACTGGGTCAATTTGAAGAGAGGCGTTTCTAAAATCGCCTTAGGCGCCAGAAGCGCCATCTTTGCGCCTGTCGAGAACTTGGGCTTGATAGTGGTCGATGAAGAGCACGACTGGGCCTACAAGCAAGACGACGGCCTGCGCTACCACGGTCGGGATTTGGCGGCTTGGCGGGCCAAGGACAGCGGCGCCGTCCTGTTGCTGGGTTCGGCCACTCCCTCGCTTGAAAGTTTCCAGGGCGCGAAGACTGGGCGTCTGACCCTTTTGCGTTTATCTAGTCGTCCAGGCAAGGCGGTTTTGCCTGAGGTCGTCTTAGTGGATCGCCGAGGCGAAGAACGGGGAGGCAGATCCGCCATCTCCCCGCAGGTCGGCAAGACTTTAAGAGAGACCTTCGACAGGGGCGAGCAGGCTCTGATGTTCATAAACAGGCGGGGTTCGGCGAATATGCCGCTTTGCTTGTCGTGCGGACATTGTCTGAAGTGTCCTCACTGCAGCCTCTCTCTTACGCTGCATACCCATCTCGAGGAGCATCCCAGCGACGCCGACGACACGGCCGCTCCCTTAAATCAAGAGAGCCTGCTGGTCTGCCACGGTTGCGGCTACCGGGCGCGTCCGGCCAAAAATTGTCCCCAGTGCGGTTCGGCGTTGGTGCGCTACTTGGGCGTGGGGACCGAGAGCTTGATAAAGCTTGTGGAAAAGGGCTTCGGCAAAAAGGGTTTAAGGTTGGATACCGACAGCGCCAAGGTCAAGGGCGGTCTTAAAGACATATTGGAGAGCTTTTCAAAAGGCGAGGCTGATTTTCTGGTCGGCACCCAGATGGCCGCGAAAGGCCATGATTTTTCTTCGCTTACCATGGTGGGAGTGGTGGAAGCCGATCTGGGCTTGAATGTCGCCGACTTTAGGGCGGCGGAGCGGACTTTCCAGTTGTTGAGCCAGGTTTCAGGCAGGGCGGGAAGGGGCGATAAGCCAGGAAAAGTTTTCATCCAGACCAGAAATCCCGATCATTATACGATGGCGACGGTTCAAAGTCACGACTATGAGGCCTTCTTTCAAAACGAGATAGAACTCAGATTGGAGCTGGGCTACCCTCCTTTCGCCAGGATGGCCTTGGTCCGCTTGATCGGGCCTATCGAACGAGAGGTTTCGGACCTCTCGGAACTGGCCGCTCAAAAAGCTAGAGATCTTATAGGAGACGTTCCCCCGCAAGAGCTTGAGATATTCGGCCCCGCCCCGGCGCCGATAACCAAGCTGCGGGAAAAGTACCGCTACCAGATGATGATAAGATCGAAAACAGCCCTTGAGCGTCATCGCTTGCTTACGGCCTGGCTGCCTCAGGTGAGAAAAATTTTGCCGCCGGATGTGGCCTTGACGGTCGATGTGGATCCCTATAATCTTTTATGATTAAGCGGCATTGCGGCCTCTTGGATATGGACGAAAATCGGGTCAGGGATCAAGACCTGGGATAGACCTGAGATCAAGACCTTGGACCAAGACCTGGGAAGACGTGTGATCAAGCTCTGAGATGGACCAGCGATCGAAACTTGGCGGTCGCCGCCCCAAAAAGTCCAATTTATTTTTGAGCTTGGCGCTATTCCAGTCAGGCCGCAACAAATTCTC
>JAISZP010000290.1 GCA_031269135.1 Deltaproteobacteria bacterium
TAGACTTACGTTAGGCAAAATTCCGCTACCCTCTTGAAGCTAAGAGCAATAATATTCTTCACGAAACGATGAAAACCGTCGTCTGCTGCTGATCTCTCGCCGATTATACTACATTTATGACGCCGAGCGTATAATTATGATGAGCATTATTAAGGCGATCGTCAAAGCTGATGTTTATAGCCATTATCCCAAATCCACATAAATTAACAACAAGGCGATAACGAGTCAACGACAAGACGACGAAAAGTCGATTGCCAGGCGACTAGCAGTCGATGATCAGGGCAACGACAAGGCAACGACCAGGCAGCGGCAAGCCTACTGTTATCGCTCGCAAACATTTCAGCTCAGCTTAAAATTTCTCGAACTTGCTCAAAAACCTGAGACGCCCTTTCGCGAGCAGTCTTTTTGCCGTAAACTTCCAATACGCGATTTTGACGTCATATGCAATGGTTGAGGTAAAATGCAATGCTTGAGGTAAAATGCGATGCTTGACGTAAAATGCGATGCTTGACGCCTGCTGGAGTGCGACTTTCGCAAGTCAAGGAAAAACGTGAGCGTCATCCGGCGCAATAAAAACCTAAAGCCCGATCCTTAGAGTGACGTCACTCTACGAATCGGGCTTTTTTGTCAATAAACTGTTAAAATACGGGGGAGAGATTTAAAGCTTCATCTATGGAGGAAGTTATCCTCCCGGCTGGGCTGCGCTCAGTCCCACTTGTGTCCTCTTTTGTGTCTAGAACCCGGATAACCATCATCGTATCCATCGAAACGATCGAAACGATCGGAGCGTACATGGCGACCAAAGCCGGATTTTCTGCAGTCGAAGCCTGGCCCGCCGTCGTCATAGCCTTCCCCAAAACCTCTGTGAAAGGGACCGCGACCGAAATGGCCGTCATAACCACCTAAACCCTGAGCCTTTAAAGCTTCCTTAAAAATTTCGTTTTGGGCTTGGATGGCTTCTCGTAAGCGGCGCATCTCAGAGACGATAGCCTTAATCTCTTCCGGTTTGGAAGACGTGTTTTGTGAAAGGGCGTGGTAGAGCAGTCTTTGATCGGTAAGATCGTTGATCAAAACGGAAACTTTCGATTTATGATCTTCAAACAACTGATCTCTAGTCGCGATCTGCTCGTCGGTCAAAGCCGGTCTATCTGTTCCATATGTCCTATCCGCTCTGTCCCAATGGTTTCCATCGTATCGACCGTCATGGCGTCCATTGCGATTGTGATCGGCTAGCGCCAGGCTGCTTAAAGACGCCAGAAAAACGATTAACATCAAGGGCCATAACTTTTTAAAATTATGCATCGAATTCTCCTTTAAAATAGACTCTTTTGCAAAAAAACAAAGATGCTTGCTGAAATAGGCCGGGCTGACCTCTCGCCGCCGGGCCTGCTGAAAACAAAAAAGATGCAATCAGCTTTTGCATTAAATGTGCCAACCGCCGCGTTATGGCCTTGGCGACAAAAAAATGCGACTTGGCACAAAAAATGCAGTTTGTTGATGGATTTGTTTGTCGATGAATTTGTTCGTCGATGAATTTGCTTGTTTGAGGCCGTCCGCATCGACTGTAAATATAAGCCGCTTGTTTCGGCCCACGAGCGAGCCGGCGACGCTTAACGGCGATTTCTCCGTCCATCGGACAAACCGCTAGGATGAGACGCCAGACTGCGATGCTGGGCTGCGACGCCGACTAAAGACAAGCGCGACTCGCTCGGGTTTATTTTACCCTGACCAGTTAATTATTACTCGCAAAGGTGAGAAATTGCGATTTCTTCAACGTAACGCCTCTTCTCGAATACCCAACTGGATACGCATCGTGTTCTTTGTGGGCGTTCTTTGTTTGGCGGTGGCGGTAGCTTGGGCCTATAGAGATCTGGACCGCGAGAAACGCAATCTTGAACAATTATACGTACAAAAAGCGGAACTGCTGATCCGCACTATGTCCGTCGCGGTAAAGAGCAGGTGGATCGATGAATTCAACAACCAAGAACTCGCCAATTACACTGAACTCAGCCAAGACAGAGAAGTGCTTTACTTAGCCACAACCTCCGCCCATGGCGATATTCAATCGGCCTCGGTCGATGTCGAAAGCTTATCTCCCGAAAATTTCATAGAGCCTGCCGCTCCTTCGGAATTTCCTCCCTCTTGGACGCCTCGTTTCAGGACCGGCGCGCAGCCCGACGGCGAGAAAATCTTTTGGGTCTATCGCCCGATGATTTATTCGCTTCAACCGCCCCATAACCAGGACTCCGCGCGTCAGCACCACAATTCCAAAAGGTCCGGTCGCCGAGAGCCTCCTCCGTGGCCGCCTTTGGTGGACTTCAGCGACACCTCCAGGGCCGTGTACTTTTGGGTAGGTTTCGATTTCGCTCCCTTTGAGGCCGCCGCCTCGGCTCATCAACGCAGCGTCATAATCTTAAGCATCCTGGTGCTGCTGGCCCTTTCAGCAATCCTATCCGCCTTTTCTTGGGCTCTAAAATTCGCCAAATCTTACGCCATCACCAACGAGATAATCGCTAGATTGCCGATAGGTCTCATCTTGAACGACAACCTCGGAAAGGTCGTCATCGTCAACCAAGCCGCCGAAAGAATCAGCGGACTTAAGCTTGAGGACTTTCAGAACAAGTCGCTCAAAGATCTCACCCATGGGACCTTCCCTGAGTATAAAGAACTTGGAGGCTTGGAAAAAGAAGTCAGTTTTCTCAATGGCCTCACCCCGCGCCTTTCGATAACCAGCGGACCGGTGGTAGGCCCAGTGGGAGGAGAAATCGGAAGGGTGGTGCTGTTTTCCGACGTCGGAGAATTAAACCGCTTAAAAGCTCAATTGGCGGAAAAAGACCGACTGGCCAGACTCGGCGGCATAGCCTCCGGCTTAGCCCATGAGATCAGAAATCCATTAGGAGCGATTAAAGGCTTGACCCAGCACTTGGCGCAAAAGAGCGCCGACGAACAAGACGAACAAGCCCTTAGAGTCATTTTAAACTGCGTCGAGCGTTTAGCCAGAACCATCAACGACTTCCAAGCTTTCGCCCTGCCCGTCATGCAGTCTGAGAGAGTGGAACTGACGGAACTGATGAAAAAGCTCCATTTTGAAATGGAAAGGTTAGTCGCGACTTCGAACCTTTCAATGTATCTCAACATCCAAAATGAAAATCTGACTATTTCAGGCGACAAGAAAAAGCTCTATGAGGCCTTTAAAAACATCTATCTCAACGCCGTCGAGATCATGGCCAAAAACCCGCCTGAGCGTCCCGGCGTTTTGAAAGTAAACCTGGCCAGGTTCGGCGAGACCAAGGCCATCGTGACCATATCCGACAACGGCCCCGGCTTTGGAGAGGCTCAGCTTAAGACGCCGTTCGTGCCTTATTTCACCTCAAAGGCTCAAAATACAGGTCTTGGCTTAGCCAAAGCCAACTTAGTGATCCGGACGCTGAAAGGGCAGATCAACCTGAGCAATCACCTCGGCGGCGGGGCGCTGGTGACGGTGACGCTTCCTCTGGAAAACCACGTCTCTCCTCTACGGATTGCTCCTTTGGATCTCGGCGCTTTCTTGGAAGAGGCGCACTCTTTAATCAGTTACGACTCCAAATCCAAAAATGTGGCGATAGATCTGAAACTGCCGCCCACCAAGATCGCCATCATGGCCGACAAGGACCAAATTCACCAGGTCGTCACCAACATCTACCTAAACGCCATCCAGGCCATGGAAAAAAACGACTCTGACGCAAGTCCCCATTTGACCGTAACCCTTTCAGACGCCGAAAACGGAAAAGTGGTTTTAAGTTTCGCCGACAACGGACCGGGATTTGAAGACATTCAGCTGGAGAAACCTTTTATGCCTTTCTATACGACTAAAGACGAGGGGACGGGATTAGGACTTATGATCATCAAAAACATCGTCGAAGCGCACCATGGAGAAATCAAGCTGGAAAACCGACCGGGAGGCGGCGGCCTGGTGACGGTGATCTTGCCCTCCGAGCTCAGTTAAGTATTTAATTGTAAGTTCCAATTCAGAATGGACGCGGCGCGCGCTTGTTTCAAAGCGATAGCCTAATAAGTTTCAAGTCTTTTGAGGATGAATCAATCAAGGGGATCTTTGTGAAGTAGGCGACGACCGTAAAAACCGGCGCCGGATTCGGCGCCGTACGGCAATGGCCTCAGATTGCCTTTCTTGGGCGGTCAAGCGCCGATAATCTTTCCGAATCGGTTGATTAATCGCCTATTATTTAGTATAATACGCGAGGTTAACCACCAATCTTTAAGTCGGTGGCACTCCCCAAAAAACGGGACAAAACTAATTTTGCGCCTTTCCAACCAACAGGAGCTTAAATCGGTTCAACGCAAGAAAACTGACGGCAACTCTAATTCCCAAACAAAGGTCACTTCTTGGGTGCTAGTGAAAGTCGCTGCGAGAGCCCTTCTGTTGGAAGCGGCTTGGAACAACACCGGACAACAAAACTTGGGTTTTCTAGCTTCCATGGATCCCGCTCTGCAAGCCATATATGCCGACAGCCCTCATCAGCTGCAACTCGCCAGGCTTAGAGCTCTGCACTTTTTCAACACCAACCCGATAGCCAGCGGACTGGTCATCGGAGCGACCATCAAACTCGAAGAAGAACTAGTCAGGGGAAATTTTACCGAAAAACACCTCAATACCATGCGCAATGCTTTGAGTTCCGCTCTAGCTTCTCAAGGAGACCGTCTTTTTTGGCAAAGTTGGTTGCCCCTGTGCTGTTTATCGACTATATTGCTCGCCAATTGGTCAAACTTGCTCTATGCTCCGCTATTGTTGGTGGTTCTTATCGCCGTTTTCGCGCTGTCGATTCGCTTCGGCGGCCTTTTTATAGGCTACCGTCTTGGACATCAAGTTCATACGGTCATTAATCGTTTTCACGTCAATTCCATAATAATCAAACTCCAACTGCTGGTAGTCGTGCTGCTGTCGATGCTGACCGCCGCCTTTCTGTGGGCCGCCCACCACTCGCTCCAGACCCAGTTCTGGAGGGTCTTGACCGTAAGCTTGATCTTCTTCGTCGTCGCCCGTCTCTACCAGCGTTTGTGTCGCTACGGACAGCGGTGGCAAATCTATCTTTTCTATCCGCTTATTTTAATCGCCTTTGGCTGTTCGACATTAATTTTGTAAACTGTAGACATCTTAAGTTCGGTTCTCAAAAAAATATAAGGACATAATTTTTAAAACGTAAAAATTTGTTCAAAACGCAAATATTAGTTTGCAAGAAACTATAATTTGCAAGAAGTTATAGTTGCAAGAAACTATAGTTTACATGAAACTCAAGTTGCAAGAAACTATAATTATATGAAACTCAAGTTTACAATAAATTATAGCTGCATGAAACTATAGCTCATGACTGATTGAAACATTGACGATATTTCACTCTTTCAGTCATAGTTGTTTCGCCGACTCATCTTCTCTTTTATGCTCTGGGGTCTTATAACCTTTCATGATTTTATCTAAATTAGGCTGAGGACAAATCATAATGGACGCTATTGCGACCGATTTTGCCACAGAAATTACTCATAAAGTGGTCATCAAAAACCGCTTAGGTCTTCACGCTCGGGCTGCCGCCAAATTGGCCAAAGCCGCCGGAAGCTTCAAATCGGAAGTCACGTTGGCTAAAGACGAACTCGAGGTCGACGCTAGAAGCATCTTGTCGCTATTGAGCCTTGGCTGCGCTTATAATAGCCAGGTCGTTCTCAAAGCCGCCGGCGTAGACGCCAAAGACGCCCTCCGAGCCTTACTGGCCATCATCGAAGACGGGTTCGGCGAGGAATGATACTCCCTCCCCCCTTCGTGCCTGAAAGCTCCATCTTTCGAGGAGTAGGCGTTGGTCCCGGAACCGCCATTGGGCCGGTTCATTTAATCGGCTCCAGCAAAATCAAATATAACCGCTACAAACTCACCTCTCCTGAGATGGTGAAACAAGAACTCAGGCGCCTGACCGAAGCCAGAGAAAGCACTTCCGCAAAGATAAATTCGGCCAGAGAGGCCCTTCCCGAAGAATTCCAAAGCCAAGCCGGGATCTTTGAGGCTCACCTTCTTTTGTTGAACGACCCCTTCCTTATCGCCACCACCGAAAAAAAGATCGTTGAAGACAAAATAAACGCCGAAGCGGCCATCTCCGCTTCCGTAAGCCGCATCATCGCGGTCATGAGCGGGATTGAAGATTCTTACATCAAATCACGTTTAAGCGACGTGGAGATGGTGGGGCAGGCCCTGATCGCCGCCATGCAAGAGGATTCCGGCAAGGGCGAACATTACTTCGAAGAAGGCTGCATCGTGGCGGCCAAAGACTTAAGCCCCGCCGAAGTGGCCTCGCTGCCGATCGACAAGGTCAAAGGCCTGATCACCGAACAAGGCAGCAAGACCTCTCACACCGTCATCGTGGCTCAAGCCATAGGCCTTCCTACCGTAGTCGGTCTTACAGGCGTCTTATCCAAACTAGAGCACGGCGATAAGGTCATCGTCGACTCCAGAGAAGGTCACGTAATCCACAACCCTGACCAGGACGCGACCAAATTTTATCAGACGAGACGGCGCTCGGAAGAATCTTTCACCATTGAAATCGTCCGCTGCGCTCACCTAGTCGCTTTGACTTTAGACGATCACAAGGTGGACGTCTTTGGAAACCTTGAGCTCGTCGAAGAACTTCCGGCCATCATGAGCTACGGCGGAGAAGGCATTGGTCTGTACCGAACGGAATTTTTGTACCTAACCCGCCGAGAATTGCCCACCGAAGAAGAACTCTTTGAGGTTTACCGCCGAGTCGTAGCTTCAGCCGCCCCTCGGCCGGTGGTCATTCGGACGCTGGACTTGGGCGCGGATAAGATCTTAGCCGTCTCAGACACCGACGGCGCCCGTCACAATCAGGCTTTAGGCCTAAGAGCCATAAGGTTTTGCCTAAAAAATCCGGATATCTTCAGAACTCAGCTCAGGGCCATCCTGCGAGCCTCGATTTTTGGAGAACTTAAGATAATGCTTCCGATGATTTCTAGTTTGGAAGAGTTTTTGACCTCCAAACAAATAATCGCCGAGATTACTGAAACGCTCAGAAAAGAAGGCAAGGCCGTAGCGAAATACATCCCCCTGGGAATCATGGTCGAGGTCCCGGCGGCGGTGATTTTAGTGAACGAACTCTCCAAGGAAGCCGATTTTCTATCCATAGGCACCAATGATCTGATCCAATATACCCTGGCCTTGGATAGAGCCAACCCTGAAGTCTCCGACCTCTACCAACCTTTCCATCCATCGATTTTACGGATGCTCAAGACTATAATAGACGCCGGCATTAAATTCGGCCGCTCCGTTTCAGTGTGCGGGGATATGGCCGCCGTGCCCCAGAGCGCCCCTCTGCTGGTAGGCTTCGGCGCCGACATGCTCTCCATGCCGTCGGCGTCCATTCCGGTGATAAAGCGCCTGTTGAGGATGAGTTCTTATCAGGACATGAAGACGATGGCCGACGAGATTCTGACCGTCTCCACCAGCCAAGAGGCCTTGTCGCTCATCAACTCCTACTTTGGGCCTAGATTCAACGAACTCATGTGAAAGACAAAAACGTTGCGGACAAAAATGCGAAGAACAAAACATTCGACCTGCGCAGTCGGCGACTCGACCCTTGATCTAATTTTAAATTGCCGCACGAACAATACATCAAATTATTCATTAAAAAATTTTAATAATCCAATATTGTTATCAATTGAACATTTATATGTTGAAAAAATTATTTCTGGAGATAAAATTTTGAATTTGGATAAAATATAAAATTTATATTCAATAATTTTTTAAATTTTCTTATTTTTTATTCATGAATTAAGTACTTTTTGACGCCAAAGACAACTAATAATGGTTCTTCATCCGGAATAGTTTGAGACGTGGCGCCCATTCCCCGACAGTAGCGGCAGAGCCGGCAGAAGCAATTCCACTTTTTGAAATCATCAGCTTGAGTAGGCCCTATTTTTTGTAGACCTAAACGCCTAAATATGGCTGGACATTATCAAAAAAACATGTTGGTATAGGAATATGGACAATAATATACCATATATCGATAAAATTATTCCCATTATTGTATCGCTCGCATCGCCTGATCAAATTATACTTTTTGGTTCATATGCGCGAGGCGATAATACTGAACAAAGCGACATCGATTTGCTCATCATAAAAAAAGGTCTGAAAAACGACCTTATTATTGTTGATTCTATTTATAGAGCTTTGTATGAAAATAAAATACGGATCGCAGTCGATGTACTTATAATTGATTATAACAGATATCTTAAAATAAATAATGAAATTGGGTATATTTATAAAACAATAAAAGAACAGGGAAAGGTAATATATGAAACATTGTCATCTTAGACGGAACGAGCAAGAAGAAGTCTTGAAATTTCGATAATAGCTGCCGACATCAATGTCTATTATAAATATTTGCGCCATCAATACCACCAAACTTCAAATCAAGCATTTAAAGAACTTTTAATCTATATGGCGTCAAACCTGAATTTACATATAATATTGTAATGCCGTCAAATCAACATATCAAAACTTACTTAAATTCCAAAAATATCAAAGTCCCAGCTAAATCAACAAAATATTGCGTTATGACGCAGCAAACAGGATTCACGCCGCCTTATTTAGGCGTAATTGTTTAGGTGCAATCGTTCAGGCTCGATGGTTGCGGCGCCTTTCGCCGGCGCTGGTCTTGCCGCTCAAAGCCCATTCGGGCTGAAAAAACGTTGCCGACAGCCGAAATATTATGCGTAATAGCCTCTTAAATTAGTTTAATAATTAAAAAATTCTTGATATAATTTAGAAATAGTTGCAAAATAATATTTTCAGAGAATAAAAGTGATTGATAAAGATAAAATCGAATTGCTTGGCAGAGCTGGTTTAAAATATATTGATGAATTTGGAGTGGAGTATTTTATTGATACTGAAATTGTCGTTAATGAAAATCATCATTTTGTACTTTGGTCTGACTCTATTGAATTATTTGAAAATTATCTGAAAGAAAAACAATCAGGCAATATAATTTTCACTAAAACATATGACAAAATTAAAAAATGTTCTATTGGGAAAATTGAATATAAAACAAAATATTATTCAAATATTCCAGATGACAAAAAGAGACAAATACTTAATAGAATCATTGAATTAAGTAATG
>JAISZP010000327.1 GCA_031269135.1 Deltaproteobacteria bacterium
GAAGTTTTCACCACGTTTTTGAAAAAAACTGAAATATCAAAAAAAATTTGCAATTATTTCAAATAGTTACGTTTTAGGGCAGGTCATTTTTCCACCTGAACTGTCTAATTTCGGTTAGACGCATCGTTAGTCGGGGAAGGCTCGTTAGTTGGGGAAGGCTCGTTAGTTGGGGATTGATAGTTAGTTGGAATGACGACTAGCAGGCTAAGGCCTCCAGTCAACTTGGCTATTGTTGTTTTAGGTTTTTGAGCAGGGGCTTTTTTAGATTTACTGAAATATTCAGCGCAGATATCCAAGAAAATTAGCGATAGATTGCATCAGAGTCATACAACGGATATTTTCGGCGTAATTGAGATAAATTTTAAGAATAAACAATATTTTTTATCAAATAATGCATATATCCTCGATCGGAATGGAAATGCTTAAAAAGGCGCCTGACCAAGTTTTGTTTTTACTTGTTTTTTCGTAGAAAAATAAGGTGATTCAGCGCCGGTGTCCATTGAAACTCGCCAGCAGGCGGCGCAGTGGAGGCGTCGAGGCCATCACTCCCAATGAAGGCAATCCTAATGTCGGCGCTCCCAATGTCGGCGCTCTCGATGCCAGGCCATCAAAAGCCGATTTGCTCTCAATAACTCGGTTATAGACTTAGATTGTTTAATATCCAGTTATATATTTTATTTTTTCTGAGAATATGAATGTTAGTATAGCATTTATATAAAATATATACGTATTTGTCTTTAATTTATTTTGCTTAAACAATTTAAATATATTATATTATTCTAAAGAATTTTAAGCGCTTGCGAGATATCGTTTTTGAAATCGAACAATTCGTACTTTTACCATTTCATTCGGTTATTGACTCATTTGATCCGGTTGTGGACTTTATAGGACAACTAAGGTAAAATCCGAAAAGTAAAGCGTGGGGTATTCGCCTTATTAATGAGGGTTTCACTTTTATAAAGGAGCGATTGAGTCGGTCGATTAATGCCGGATCGGTATAATCATTAGTGAATTTTAGATCCTTAACCGCAAATGCCTACAAAGGCGGTTTTTCAGCAGGCGGATTTTTAGGACTCAAGTTGTCGGCGCGCGATTGAAGGCTGCTTTGGGCTTGAGAGTTTAAATTTGGACTTCACAGCTCAAAATCGGGCTTGATGGTTCGATTTTGGACTTCATGGTTCGAATTGGGGCGTCATGGCTTGAATTTGGGCGTCATAGTTCGATTTTGGACTTCATAACTCGAATTTGGGTTTGCCGGTACAAACGGGCGGCTGCCTTAAAAATGGGGGATTACGACTTCGCCGCGCCCAAGTGCGCGACATAGCCCTTTTTTGTTGAAATCAAGCCGCCTCTTGCAGCTTAACGTTTCGGCGGCGCTTTTTAAGGGCGGGACGCAGTCATGACTATGGACAAAGACAATCTCAGCGTCAAAGAGAGTTTGGCCCCGGTCGTCAGATCTCCGGCTCCTGTGCCCGCAGGTCGTCCTAAGGCCCAGCCTCCCGTACCCAGGACTAAGGCTCCTCCTCCGGTTCGGCAAGGCACTGATTCGTTTAAGGCTTATCTGTCTGAAGTCCGGCGCTTTAAACTGCTTAGCCGGGCTGAAGAAGAAGAACTCATAAAAAAATATAAGCGCACAGGAGACCCGCAGGCCGCTCAAAGGCTCATCACCTGCAATCTGCGGCTGGTGGTCAAGATCGCCATGGACTTTCACAGCCACTGGCTCAATAACCTTCAAGATCTTATTCAAGAAGGCAACATGGGCTTGCTTCAGGCTTTGAAAAAATTCGATCCCTCACGCGGGGTCAAATTTAGTTATTACGCTTCCTACTGGATCAAAGCCCATATTTTCAAGTATATTATGGATAATTGGCGCTTGGTGAAGATTGGGACGACTCAGGCTCAGAGAAAGCTGTTTTACAACCTAAAAAAGGTGCAGGAGCAGCTGCACAAAGACGGTTTCGATCCAGGCTTCGGGGTGGTCGCCGAAAGGCTAGGGGTTTCGGAAGAAGCCGTCAAGGAGATGGACATCAGGCTTAATTCCGGCCGAGAGATCTCCTTAGACGCCCCAGCCGGCGCCGATTCGCCTCAGAGCACCGTCAGCCTTCTTCCGTCTCCTGAAGACGGCGCCGACGACTTGTTGGCGGATTCCCAGATGCGTGAGCTGCTTTCGAAAAAACTGGTTTTGTTTAGAGAAACTTTAACCGACCGAGAACTGGTCCTTCTCGACAAACGTTTGCTGACCGAAAATCCCGTCACTCTTCAGGAATTGGGCGAGGAATTCGGCATCAGCAGAGAGAGGGTCCGTCAGTTGGAAGAGCGGCTGAGAAAAACGTTAGGCAAGTACCTGTTGAAGGAATTGCCTGACCTTGGAACGAATATTTAAATTTTTACACAATGATTTGGTAACTTTATGGCGCTACAGCTTATGGTTTGTTCTTGGCCTAAACGGTTTTCCTTCCTATTGATCGCCATCGCTCTGGCTTGGACGACCGGCTGCACCGGCATCCAGGCGGGGCAGCTTTCATCTGACGTTCCGGACAGCTACTACTATTTTCTCAAAGCCCAGTATGATGAATTGAACAACCATGAGCAAGACGCCATAAAGGCTATGAAAAGAGCCGTGAAGGCCTCCGGAGGCTCTTTTTATTTGAACTTGGAGACCGCGAAACTGTTGAGCCGTTCGGGAAGGATTGAAGAGGCCATCGGTTATGTCGGCGCCGCGCTGGAGAAAAACCCCAAAGACGTCGACGCCTGGCTCTTCGGCGCCTGGCTGGCCGCCGGGACGGGACGGTGGGAAGAAGCTGAAAGGCACTACTTGGAAGCTTTGAACTTGGACCCGGAAAACGAAGAGGCTCTGTCGTATTTAGGCGCCCTTTACGCAGAAAGCGGGCGCATGTCGGAGGCCAACACCACCTTCCTCAAGCTTGGGGCCACGTCTCCCAGTTCATACCTTCCTGATTACTACCTTGGTCGTTTAGCTCAGAAGCGCGGCGAGAACCTCCAGGCGATAGAGCATTTCAAAAACTCTTTGGAAAAAAAACCTGATTTCGTCTCCGCCATAACGGAACTAGCCTATCTCTACGAGCAGGAAGGAAAACTCAAGCAAGCCGAGGCAAGCTACCGTCAGCTCATAAAATTGCGGCCCGAGGCGACTGTTCCAAGAGCCCGTTTATCAAGAATATTGCTCAAAACCAATAGACGCCCCGAAGCCGTCAAGCTCCTCAGGGAAATCAGCGACATGGCCCCGGACTCCCCCAACGCCGAGATCATGGTGGGCTTGGCCTTCATTGAAGAGGCGATGTATCAGGAAGCCGCCAACGAGTTCAATTCCATTTTGGCCGCCTCTCCCGACAACGACCAGGTTCGCTACTTGTTGGCCTCGGTGCTTATAGAGTTGGGAGACAGGCGACAAGCGAGAGAAAATTTGCTGAGAATCAAGCCCGGCAGCGAACAGTTTGTGGATGCGAAACTGTTTTTGTGCGCCATTATGGTGGAGGAAAACCAAAAAGAAGAAGCCATAGAGATGTTGGCCGCCGCTCGGCGCTATGCCCCCAAAGCCCCGCAGCTCGTTTTGGCTCAGGCGACCATATATGAGGAGATTGGGAGTTTTAAGGAGGCTAAAACCATCTATACCGAGGCTTTAAGCGCCTTTCCCGATGAGGCTGAAATAAGATTCAGGCTGGGGTACGTCGAAGACAAGCTCGGCAACTCCGAGGCCTGCATCAGCGCCATGAGAAAGACCGTCGAACTGGATCCCAACCATGCCGAGGCTTTAAACTACTTGGCTTACACCTTTGCCGTGAGGCGGGAGAATCTCTCCGAAGCGCTTATAATGGCTTTGAAGGCTAACGCCTTAAAGCCGGACAACGGCTACATCGTAGACACGGTGGCCTGGATATATTTCGCCATGGGCGATATGAACAAGTCGCTGCCGCTTTTGGAAAGGGCGGCGCGCCTGTCGGATGAGGATCCGGAGGTCATGGAGCATTTGGGAGACGTTTTCATTAAACTGGGCCGCAACAGTGAAGCGAGAAAGGCCTACAACAGAGCGATCGAAAAAGGGCATAAGTCTATAGAGGTCATAAATGAAAAGCTTGAAAGCATTCCTAATTAAGTTCTCATTTTCGGCGATGTTGCTTTCCATAGCCTTGTCAGCCGACGGGTGCGTCGTTTCCACCCAAAATGCGCAGCCTGACAAATATCAAGAGCTCAATTCGGAAGGTCCGGCTATGGACTTGGCCAAGGCTCTCTACGATCAAGGTCAGCGCATTTCCACCTTTGCCGCCAGAGGCGAAATAAATTACATAGCTGACGACGCCCGCCGCTACTTTCGCTTCGAAATTTTGACCAGACGCCCTGGAAGCTTCATCTTCACCATATTCGATCCCTTTGGTCAGGTAGCTTTCAAGGTCATATCCGACGGAACCAATTTTTCTTCTTTGAACTATGGAGCGCTCACGTGCACTGTCGGATCCGCAAGCTCGGACAATTTGGGCAGGGTTTTGCCCATAAATCTTAAGGCCGGAGATCTTATTTCGCTTTTGACCGGAAGCCTTATCGCCGCCCCGATCGCCGCCGCTAGAGACAACGCCGCTCCTCCAATCAACTCTTTGACGGTCCAGTCCTCTGGAAACTGGCCTCAATCTTTGTGGAGACTAGCGCTTTCTCACGATCTGGGCTCGACCCAGATCGCCTCCTTCAGCGTAAGCGACCCGTCAGGTTTCAATACTACGCTTGATGGAAAATATGGAAATTTCAGCGACGTCCCTCTTGAGAACAAGCCCGGCCTAAACAGTTATTTCCCTCATAACGTCGATGTTCGCTTCGCTCAAAACAGAACTCTCTCCATACGATACAGCGAAGTGCGCTTGGGCGTCCCCCTTTCGGAAGAGATATTCGCCGTCCAAGTGCCCAGCGGTTTCACCAGGATAGATATCTAAAGCCCAAACAATAGATGGCGCCGAGTTCAGAAAATTTTAAATTCGATGAAAAAGATGAAATTTTACTTCTTGACTTGATTCAATTGAGTATTCCTAAAATACTATACTAAGTTGCTGTTGAAGCA
>JAISZP010000359.1 GCA_031269135.1 Deltaproteobacteria bacterium
GAAATGGCGGTTCAGGAGCCGGTATCAGGCTCTTTCAGCTATTTCTCCTACAAATACATCAGCGATTATGCCGGTTTTCTATCGGGGTGGAACTATTGGCTGCTCGAAGCGCTTGTCGCCATCACCGAATTGACGGCCGCAGCGGCTTTCATGACTTATTGGTTTCCGAACGTGCCCACCTGGATCTGGACATTCCTTTTTTTCGTCATGATCAACGCCATCAATCTTATGACCGTCAAAGCCTTCGGCGAAATGGAATTTTGGTTTTGCTTGATCAAGATCGTAGCCATCTCATCGATGATCGTTTTCGGCGTCTACATACTGGCGACCGGCATCGTGCCCGGCGCTAGCCTTGCCAATTTATGGGCTCCCACCCCGCCTGACGGCGCGGCGGAATTCGCCGGCAAGAGCGGATTTTTCCCCAACGGCGTCGGCGGCATGTTCTTGGCCATGCCTGCCGTCGTTCTCGCTTTTTGCGGTCTTGAAACCATAGGCGTGGCGGCTGGCGAGACCAGCAATCCCAAGGTGGTCATCCCCAAAGCCGTCAACCAAGTCATCTGGCGCATCTTGATTTTCTACATCGGCACTTTCATCGTGCTTCTTTCGATCAAGCACTGGACGACCCTGGGCGGCGGCATCAGCCCCTTCGTCGTGATCTTCGATTCCATAGGTTTCAAGGCCGTGGCCGGCACTCTGAACTTCGTGGTTCTAACCGCCGTCCTTTCGGTCTTCAACACCTGCATCTATCTCGACAGCCGTCTGATCTACAGTTTGGCGCTCCAAGGCAACGCTCCCCAATTTTTCACCGTCACCGACAAACGCGGCGTTCCGGTGCGGGGCCTGAGCTTATGCGCCGGGCTGACCCTTCTGGTCGTTCCTTTGAACCTGATTTTTCCGACTTGGCAAAAAGCTTTCGGTTTCGCCATGAACTTCGTCACCACTTTCATCATCATCAACTGGATTCTAATTTGCACGTCTCATTACTTCTTCCGCCGCTCGATGATCAAGCAAGGCAAAAAGTCTGATTTCCCTGTCTTTTGGTATCCGCTGACCAACTACTTCATCTGGATCGCGTTGGCTCTGATAATGTTCGCCATGTATCGACTCGGGGAAGTCGCATCAGTCGCAGCCGCGCCGGTGTGGATTCTCGGCACCTATGTTTTCTTCATTTTGATGAAGAAATACGACAAAAAACGCGGCATCGCGCCAGCGATCAAAAGATGATCGGGTTTTGCGGCAGCGCCGGACGCCCCTTTGCCGCGCCGGGCGTCTTTAAAATTCAGTGGGGCAGTCCTTCGCGGGCAATTCATCTCAAATGGCATTGCCCAATACTGTACGCCGCCAAAATGCCGTACATCGCCAAAAATGCTCCGCACCGACCTAATGTTGCAGATCGACTCTAATACCGCAGATCGAACCTAATACTGCAGACCGAACCTAATGCCGCATACCGAACCATAGCCAAAAAATGGAACAATCTCAGACTCGTATGGAGAACGTTAAAATGGAAGATGTTCAAACAAGCGGCCGCAGCGAGGAGCTCAAAAGAGGTCTGACCAATCGGCACATACAAATGATGGCTCTCGGCTCGGCCATCGGCGTCGGTCTGTTTTTGGGAAGCTATTTCTCGATTAAAACCGCCGGCCCGTCGCTTATCCTGGCCTATGCCCTGGGCGGTTTCATCGTCTTCATACTTATGCGGCAGCTGGGAGAAATGGCGGCTCAAGAGCCGGTATCAGGCTCTTTCAGCTATTTCTCCTACAAATACATCAGCGATTATGCCGGTTTTCTATCGGGGTGGACCTTTTGGCTGCTCGAAGCGCTGATCGCCATCATCGAATTGACTGCCGCAGCGGCTTTCATGACCTATTGGTTTCCGAACGTGCCCACCTGGGTCTGGACAGTCGTTTTTTTCGTCATGATCAACGCCATCAATCTTATGGCCGTCAACTCCTTCGGCGAATTCGAATTCTGGTTTTGCTTGATCAAGATCGTAGCCATCATGTTGATGATCGTTTTCGGCGTCTACATACTGATGGCCGGCATAGTGCCCGGCGCTAGCCTTACCAATTTATGGTCTCCTGCCCCGCCTGACGGCGCGGCGGAATTCGCAGGCAAGAGCGGATTTTTCCCCAACGGCCTCGGCGGCATGTTCATGGCCATGCCTGCCGTCGTCATCGCTTTTTGCGGTCTTGAAACCATAGGCGTGGCGGCGGCTGAGACAGGCAATCCCAAGGTGGTCATCCCCAAAGCCGTCAACCAGGTCATCTGGCGCATCTTGCTTTTCTACCTCGGCACTTTCATCGTGCTTCTTTCGATCAAGCACTGGACGACCCTGGGCAGCGGCGTCAGCCCCTTTGTTTTGATCTTCGATTCCATAGGTTTCAAGGCCGTGGCCGGCACTCTGAACTTCGTGGTTTTAACCGCCGTCCTTTCGGTCTTCAACACCTGCATCTATCTCGCCAGCCGCCTGCTCTACAGTTTGGGACTCCAAGGCAACGCTCCCCAATTTTTCACCGTCGCAGACAAACGCGGCGTTCCGGTGCGAGGCCTGAGCTTATGCGCCGGGCTGACCCTTCTGGTCGTTCCTTTGAACCTGATTTTTCCGACTTGGCAAAAAGCTTTCGGCATCGCCATAAACTTCGCCGCCACTTTCGTCCTCATCAACTGGTTTCTCATTTGCACGTCTCATTACTTCTTCCGCCGCTCGATGATCAAGCAAGGCATAAAGCCTCATTTCCCAGCCTTTTGGCATCCTTTCAGCAACTACTTCATCTGGATCGCCATGCCTCTGATACTGGTCGCCATGCATCGACTCGGGGAAACCGCATCAGTCGTCGCCGCGCCGGTGTGGATTCTCGTCAGCTATGTTTTCTTCATTTTGATGAAGAAATACAACAAAAAACGCGGCATCACGCCCGCGCTCCAAAGATGATGGCCGTAAGGAGCGAGTCCGGCATCGCTTGGAAATGCCGCCCGACAGTTTACGCGGAGACGAGCAGGCTTCAGCTGCGCTCTACGGCAGCAGGTCGTTTTCTTGGCCGGGAGCTTGGTCAAGAGCTTCTCCAAGCTCTCGGCCAAGCTCTTAGTCAAGCTCTTAGTCAAGATCTTAGTCAAGATCGTTGCTATGCTCTTGGCCCAGCTCTTGACGGCCAAGCTCGTTCATCGGCTCTTTGAGCGCCTTTGGCGGTTTGACCCGCACATTGGCCTTTCTCTGGCAAGCCGCAAGCCCGCTTTGAACCCACTCCGACGCTGATTGCGCCGCCAATAAGATCGCCCGATCGATGACGTCGGATTCCAAGGAGGTGAAAGGGGCCAAAACGTATCCGGCATAATCGCGGTCGAAACAGCTTTTATCCGGCCTTCCGATGCCTACCCTGAGCCGATCGAATCGTTCGCCCAAAAGTTCATAAATCGAAGCCAGGCCGTTATGACCTCCGATGCCGCCGCCGACGACGGCTCTTACCCTTCCGACCTCAAGCTCCATATCGTCGTGAACGACAAGCGCATCGGAGAGGTCAAGCTTGTAGTAGTTCAAAAGCTCTTTGATCGCGGCTCCCGACTGATTCATGTAAGACTGAGGCCAAGCCAGCATGACTTTCCGCCCTTCAATCTTGCCGGTGGTCACCAGATTTTTCTTAAATCGGCTGGGATCTTCGATGCGGTGCAGCTCGGCCAACTGCGCCACCACCATGAAGCCCACGTTATGTCTAGTGTTTCGGTAGCGCTCGCCGGGGTTTCCGAGGCCGATTACGACTTTCATTCCACTCATTTTTAAATTTCCTTCCTGAAGATTATGTCTATGTCCTTGCTGAAGATATTTCACTGCTGAAGATGTCTCCATGCCGAAAGACGTATATAGACCATTTTTCCTTTTCTTTCAATATGAAACATTGTTTTACTTGTCGATGCCTTCGTCGTTTAAAAATTTAAGTTAAATATGTTGACAAAAGACTAATTCGCCATAAAATTCCGCTTCATCTTTTTGGACATGGGCCTAAAATCATACGGAACCTACCGGCGATATTAATACTAAATCACTAAATTTTCTAGATTTTTCTCGTTTTATTTTTTAAAACCGCCTCTGGTTCAAATTTTTTTATTTCTTGCCAAACCCGTCTATTTAGTTTACACTTTAAGTAATGACAGCATTGAACCTCTCATTTCATCGCCAAGGTTCGCCAGGCGTCGATGTTGGTCATGGAAAAGATCGCAAAATCGGCTTAACTACGATTTGTCGCCATCTAACAGCTGTCTACGAAAACTTGATTGCATTTTTTCCATACCCCAAATTTTTTGGAGATACCATATGAAAAAACATGTTTGCGTCGTGTGCGGTTATGTTTATGACCCTGTCGCCGGAGATCCCGACAGCGGCGTCGCCGCCAATACGGACTTCGCCGATGTTCCGGCGGACTGGGTCTGTCCGATCTGCGGAGCGGGAACCGACCAATTTGAAGTTGAAGACTAAACTACCCGGTTAGGCCGCCTTTTTTAAGGCGACCTAACGTTTTTTTCGCCTAAATAATTTCCCGATCGATTTTACGTTTCAAGTTTACATTTCAAGTTCAAATTTATCCGGAGCCGCCTTGATTTCCACGTACGCTACCGGAACCAGGCCATAATGGGAGGCTTAGCCATGATATATCCGTTCAACGCCAGAGAGGCGTTTAAAATCGCCGTAGCCATTGAGGAAAACGGACTTAAGTTTTACCAGCAGGCGGCTAAAAAGTTTGCCCCGAGTCCTATCTCCGCGCTATTCGAAAATTTGGCCCAGGAAGAAGTGAAACATAAACAACTATTCTCCGAGCATCTCGCCGGGATCCCTGAACAACAATCTTCCGCCTACGATCCGAACAATGAAACCGACATGTATCTCAAGATGATGGCCGACCTTCATGTTTTCAGCACGGAAGCCAAAACGGTGGAACAACTTTTAGCCGGGATCTCCACCCCTAAAGACGCTTTGGTGCTGGCGATGGGATTTGAAAAAGACTCCATCGTCTTTTTTGTTCAGTTGAAAAACGCGTCCGATACGGTCGCCGACAAGTTTTCAGTCGATCTTTTGATTATCGAAGAGGCCAAACACCTTAAAAAATTGGCCGTCTTGTACAATAACATAGATTCAATTCAAAAAAACCCTTCCTGAAACATAGCTCCTTAAAACCGTCGTCTTGACGATAACCGCCTAACCAATTGCCCAAAAAACAATTGCTCCAAATAATAGCCTTGACGGGAGGGGACCTATAAGGTCCCTCTCCTTTTGTCCTTAACCGCTTCTTTATATAGGAACACCAAATGGAACCAATCAAAATCACCGACAACATCTATTGGGTAGGTGCCGTCGACTACGATATCCGCGACTTCCACGGCTACCTCACCCCGCACGGAAGCACTTACAACGCCTACCTCATCGTCGACAAGAAAATAACCTTGATAGACGCCGTCAAACACGGTTTTGAGGATGAACTTTTAAGTCGAATCTCCAAGGTCGTAGACCCTTCCAAAATTGACCAGGTTGTCTCCAACCACGCCGAAATGGACCACTCCGGCGCTCTTCCCGGAACGCTCAGAGCCATCGGCATCGAAAAACCGGTCTACGCCAGCGCCATGGGGGTCAAAAACCTAAGCGGTCAATTCAAAGGGGCCGGCCTAAACATCAAGCCCATCGCCGGTCCGCTCGACGTGGGCAGCGACAACTTGGTCTTCGTCGAAACGCGCATGATCCATTGGCCCGACAGCATGTTCAGCTTCCTTCCCTCCCAGGGCGTTCTGTTTTCGCAGGACGGCTTCGGCATGCATTTGGCGGCCCCTGAACGTTTCGACGACGAGGTCGATGAGGACTTCTGGAGACCGCTGGCTCTGAACTACTTCGCCAATATCCTGACCCCCTATACGGCTCAGATTGCGAAAGTGTTGGAAAAAGTGACGGCGGACGGTTTAGTGCCCCAGATCAAGGTCATCTGCCCTGATCACGGCTTCGTCTGGCGCAAGGATCCCGCCAAGATCCTCTCTCTCTACTCCGAACTCGTCCAACAAAAACCCAAACGCAAAGCCGTAATCGTCTTCGACACCATGTGGCACTCCACTGAATATATGGCCAGAGAATTGACCGATCACCTTAGCCGTCAAGGGATAGAGACCCATTACTACAGCCTCAAGAATCGGCACAGAAGCGCTGTGGCCACCGAGTGCTATGAAGCGGCGGCCATCATAGTGGGCTCTCCGACCATCAACAACCAGATGTTTCCGTCGGTGGCCGATTTGCTGTGCTACTTAAAGAGCCTTAAGATGAAGAACAAGATCGCCGCAGCCTTCGGCTCTCACGGCTGGAGCGGCGAAGGGGCGAAATTGGTCCAGGCCGAACTCAAGACCATGGGCTACAACGTCCCATTCGACGAGGTGAGAGTTCAGTGGGTCCCCAATGAACAGGACCTCCTGCCCCTCAAGGCGTTAGGGCAATCCATCAGTGAGGAAATAAAAAAAGTTGCAGGCGACAAGGCCTAAAACCGACTAAAGTCGGCGTCTGTAGGCTTTTGAAGCAGTTGATGTCTTGAAGCGATTCATCTTTTAAAGCGAATGATATTGCAAAGCAGTCGAAACTTTGAAGCAATCGAATCCTTTGAAGCATTCGTTCTTTTGAAATATTCGATCTTTTGAAGCATTTTTTCTTGCCCGCTAATTAAACCTTACCTGAATAATCGACTCGCCGCCAGGCTATCGCCAGCCAAGCGCCAAATTTCAATCTTTTTTCCAATACATAGGCCCGTCCGCCGGCGCCCCGGCGGACGGGCCATAATACGGAGCTTTTCGTCAAGCTCATGGCGAAACCGGCGCTCGCCGAAGCCTCATTTTGTTCGGCAGGCGCCATAACGACCGCAGCTTGGAGGCTGCGCTCGGAGGTCGCGCTTGGCGGTAGGCCAAAAACGCTTAAGCTTCATCTTTGATGAAGCGACACAAAAAATATGGAAAACTCAAAAACACATAATTATTATTTTAAGGAAAAAGATGGGCTTCCCGTTTTATGGACCCAGGGTTTCATAGCCTTTATTTGCCTAAACGTCTTCATTTTTTTAGGTTTCGACGTCCTTTTGCCTACCCTTACTCTATATTTGGAATCCCATGGGCACTCAAGAGACGCCATCGGCCGCATCTTCAGTTTCTTTATGATCGCGGCCATATTTATGCGCATCATCGCTCCCAAACTGGTTTTAATCGTTAGGCCCTTCACTCTTGTGCGCTTAGGCCTCTTCATCAGCAGCTTGGCGGTAGCGAGCTACTACTTCGCCCACTCGGCCGGGGCCGCCAGCGCCGCCCGCTTCTTTCACGGCCTTGGTTTCGGCATAACCTCCACCATCTTGACCGCGCTTGCCGCCCAAACCATACCTAGCTCGAAAATGGCCCAGGGCATGGGCTTTCTAGGCTTGGGCACGATACTGACCTTGGCTTTGGGGCCGTCTTTCGGCATATGGCTTAAGGATTCTTTAGGGTATTACGCCATGTTTCTGACGGTGGCAGGCGTTTATTTGGGCGGGCTTTTATGGACGATGAAGATGCCTGCAATTAAGCTTGAGTCCTCAAACGCCAATCGCGGCAAACCCAAATTCGTCTTAATCAGCCGTAAGGCTCTGATACCCTCGATACTGTTATTTTTGACAGGCATCAGCATCAGCTCGATGACTATTTATCTGCCGCTTTATTTCAACGAAAAAGGCCTTTCTTACAGCGGGCTTTTCTTTGGGCTGGCCACCACAGGCATCGTCTTCGCCAGACTTTTCTCCGGCAGGATCCACGACCGCTACGGTCACAAATTCACTATCACTCCAGCCTTGATCTGCATGTTCTTCGCGAACTTTTTGGTCACCATGATAGGCGGCCCGGTGTCGCTTTTCATCACTT
>JAISZP010000023.1 GCA_031269135.1 Deltaproteobacteria bacterium
TTGGAGGACAACTTGGGTCAGAAAACACATCCCATAGGATTCAGGCTTGGCGTCATCAAGACGTGGGGTTCGCGCTGGTACGCTCGCCGTGACTTTGGCCTGTTGGTGGTTGAGGATAAAAAGATTCGCGACTACGTGAAAAAGAAGCTTGAGGCCGCCGGCGTCTCTCAGATAGAAATCGAGCGCTTCGGAAACAAGATCAAGCTGCGCATCCATACCGCCAGGCCAGGCATCGTCATCGGCAAGAAGGGCGCCGAGATCGACAACCTTCGCAAAGATCTGGAAAAGCTCCTGGCTAAGCTTGAACCGCCGCGCCGTGAAGTCGAGCACGCCCAAGAGTCTTCCGGGGAGAAGAAAGCGACAGGCAAGGAAGTCATCATCGACATCCAAGAGGTGCGCAAGCCTGAGATCACCGCCCAGTTGGTCGCCGAAAACGTGGCTCAGCAGTTGCAGCGGCGGGTCGCCTTCCGTAGGGCCATGAAGAAGAGCATGTCGTTGGCCTTCAAGTTTGGGGCTCAGGGCATCAAGATCCACTGCGCCGGTCGCTTGGGCGGAGCTGAAATGGCCCGCAGAGAGTGGTACCGCGAAGGCAGGGTGCCTCTGCATACCTTGCGGGCGGACGTCGATTACGGTTTCGCCGAGGCTAAGACCACCTACGGGATCATCGGGGTCAAGGTCCACATCTTCAAAGGCGAGGTCATGACGGACGACACCGCCGAGAGCGCTTTGAAATAGAGCGAAAGGTTTTGGATTTGGAAGGTCATGCTTTCCGTCCGATTGAGAATGGAGCACAGAGATGTTATCTCCCAAGAGAACTAAATTCCGAAAGCAGCAAAAAGGTCGCTGGGGCGGTCAAGCCAAGGGCGGGGCTCAACTGGATTTCGGCCGTTTCGGTCTGCAAGCCTTAGATCGGGGCTATATGACCGCTCAGCAGATCGAAGCCGGTCGTGTGGCGATAAATCGTCACGTCAAAAGAGGCGGGCACCTTTGGATTCGCGTTTTTCCGGACAAGCCTGTATGCAAAAAGCCCGCCGAGACCAGGATGGGCAAAGGCAAGGGAACGCCGGAAGGCTGGGTGGCTCTCATCAAGCCGGGCAGAGTCGTCTTTGAGATGGATGGGGTAAGCGAGCAGGTGGCCCGCGAGGCTATAAGGTTGGCGGCCAATAAGCTTCCCTTCGCCACTCGCTTCATCGTCAGAGGGGAGATCCTGTGAAAACGACAGAGACTTCGAAATTGCGGGAGATGGAAACTAGTGCGCTTTTCGCTAAAGAAAAGCAAAAAAAGGACGAACTCTTCACGTTAAATATTGAGAAAAACACTGGCTTATTGACTAAAGTCGACCAAATAAAGGCCGCGAAAAAGGAAATTGCCAGGATCAAGACGATCATCCGTGAAAGACAAGCCGCTGAGGCTAAGTCCGCCGTCAACAAGGGGTAAACCGTGGAAGGCAGACGTCACAATCAATCTATGACCGGTGTAGTTGTTTCGGACAAAATGGACAAGACCGTGGTGGTCCTCGTCAATCGTCTGGTCAAGCACCCAATTTATAAAAAATACATTCGCAGACGGGCTAAATTCATGGCCCATGATGAACTCAACACGGCTCGCCTCGGCGACACCGTCGAGATCATCCAGTCAAGGCCCCTGTCGAGGCTCAAGCGTTGGCGACTGACGAAAGTCGTCGCTCGCCAGGCCTAAGGCGCCGGCTCGCTAAACTGCGGTGAGCGCTAGGATCGCTTTTCGCTCAAATGCGGCGCATCGGCGCGCGCTTGGCGCGGAAAACCTTCTCTCGCTATAGGCCGAAGATCCTTTGACTTATGGAAAGATCGTCGAACCTATAGAATGCTTTGGGCCGACAAGCGGCGACAATAAGAAAGGAGGCCGCTTTTTCCTATATCACTTAGGTTTTTGTGGAAAACAGCGGATAAAATGATACAACCAGAAACTAGATTGACTGTAGCCGACAATTCCGGAGCTAAACAAGTCTATTGCATAAAGGTGCTTGGAGGCAGCCGTCGTCGCTACGCTTCCTTGGGAGACATCATCGTGGTCTCCGTCAAGGAGGCCTTGCCCGGCTCCAAGGTCAAAAAGGGCGACGTGGTCAAAGCGGTGGTGGTCAGAACCGTCAAGGAAGTCGGTCGTCAAGACGGTTCCTTCATTAAATTCGACGACAACAGCGCCGTTCTGATCAACAACGCCAGAGAACCCATCGGAACCCGCATCTTCGGGCCGGTGGCCAGAGAACTCAGAAGTCGCCGTTTCATGAAGATAGTCTCTTTGGCCCCTGAAGTCATTTAAGGCGGAAAAAATGAGAAAGAATTGCCAGTTCAAAAAAGGTGACCGCCTCCAGGTTATGGTGGGCAGATCATTTAAGGCCGTCGGCACTTTTAAGAAGTACGATCCTAAAAAACAGATGGTTCTTATCGACAGAGTGAATTTGCAGATAAAGCACCAAAAACCCGATCCCAACCGGGGCATAAAGGGCGGTCGGGAAAATATCGAAGCGCCGGTTCATGTCTCCAACGTGGCTCTTGTTTGCCCCAAGTGCATGCTGCCGACAAGAATCGGGCATGAGATCCTCAAAAAGACCGACGATTCGGACAGCCCCAACAAGGTGCGCGTTTGCCGTCGATGCAAGGCTCAAATCGACAATTGATCCGATAGCCTTCAGGCCCGTTATGCATGTCAATGGCCTTAAAGTCCATCGGGACCACCCGAAGGGACGCCTCAGGGCGGCCGAAACCAGGAGTGCAGATGCCTCGATTAAAAGACCACTACGAAAAAAACGTGGTGCCCAAATTAATTGCTCATTTTAATTATAAAAATCCCAATCAAGTCCCGAAGGTCGTCAAAGTCACCTTGAATATGGGCCTTGGCGAGGCCATCCAGAACGCCAAGATTCTCGACAGCGCCTCCACCGAACTTTCCGCCATAGCCGGCCAGAAAGCCGTCATAACTAAGGCTCGCCGCTCCATCGCCGCCTTCAAGCTCAGAGAGAACATGGCCATTGGGGTGATGGTGACTTTGCGGCGCAATAAGATGCATTTCTTTTTAGATAAGCTGATCAACGTAGTATTGCCCAGGGTCAGAGATTTCAGAGGCATTAGTCCGAAGGCTTTCGACGGACGGGGCAATTATACTCTCGGCTTGAAGGAACACCTCATTTTTCCCGAAATAGACTACGATAAGATTGATAAAATCAAGGGCTTAAACATTAGCATCGTCACCACCGCCAAGACCGATGACGAGGCTAGGTTTCTTTTGGCTGAGCTGGGCTTGCCCTTCCGCAAACCGGGCCAGCAACACTAAGATGACCACAACACTTCCAAGGAGTCGTTAGGGATGGCCAAAACATCCATGATAGTCAAGGCGGCCAGACCGGCCAAGTTCTCTTCCAGGGCTTACAACCGCTGCCCGATCTGCGGTCGGCCTCGAGGTTACTTGCGTAGATATCATCTCTGCCGCATTTGTTTTAGGAAGATGGCCTTAGCCGGCGAGATACCCGGCGTGGTTAAAGCGAGCTGGTGACAGCCGAGCAAGCGGCTCAAGCGGCCTAAGCGTTCTGCAGCCTAATTATTGCTGTAGCTTAATTATTCTATAGCTTAATTATTCTATAGCTCGGTTGTAGAGCGGACGGCTTTTAAGCTCAGCCGAAATTTAGTCGTCAACCGATGAAGAAATATTTTCCCTTGACCATATTCAAGGGGTTTTGCGAGTTTTTATATGACCATGACCGATCCCATAGCCGATCTCCTGACCCGCATTCGTAACGCCTTAATCGCCCGTCACGACCGGGTGGATATACCCGCCTCGAGGTTGAAGGTGGCCATCGTCAGGATACTTAAAGACGAGGGTTTCATAAAGAATTTTAAGGTCAGCCGCGACAATAAGCAGGGGACGATTAGAATCTTTTTAAAATACACCGATCGCAACACTCCCGTCATCAGCGGACTTGACCGCATATCCAAACCCGGCAGAAGAGTCTACATGAAGGCCCTTGAGATCCAACCGGTGCTTTCAGGCTTAGGCGTTTTGATCGTCTCGACCTCCCGCGGGGTCATGACCGACAAAGAAGCCAGGCGTCACAACTTAGGCGGCGAGACTCTGTGCCAGATCTGGTGAAGGCTTTTTCTCGGAAAAAGCTCCCGCTCCTCGCCTCAGGCGCGGCCCCTCGCCCATCGATATTCGCCTGCGTTTTTGTGGTGAAATATAGTTTTTATGGTGAAATCCAATGAGTAGAATCGGCAAATTGCCCATAACGTTGCCTACAGGCGTGAAAGTCAACTGGAAGGCCCCGGTCATAGAAGTCGTCGGCGCGAAAACGACGCTTTCCAGAAAGCTTCATCAAACAATAGATGTAAATCTCATCGACAGCAAGATAATAGTCAAGCCGAAAGTCGAAACGCCCGACAGCCGGGCCCTGTGGGGTTTGTCCCGCACGCTGGTCAACAATATGGTTCAAGGCGTCTCGGCGGGTTTCACCAAGATCCTGGAAGTGGTAGGCGTAGGTTGGAGGGTGGAATTGACCGATCCTCAGACCTTGAAACTTTCTCTGGGCTTTTCCCATCCGGTGGATTTCAAGTTGCCTGCCGGCGTCAGCGCGGTGGTCGACGCCAAGGCCAATAGGATAACGTTGAACAGCGCCGATAAGGAATTGTTGGGCCTGACGGCCGCCCGCATCAGGGCTTACCGCAAACCGGAACCCTATAAAGGCAAAGGCATAAAATACGCCGGCGAACGTATCCAGCGCAAAGTCGGCAAAGCCGGCGGCAAGTAAGCCTTAGGCGTTTCGGCGGCGGTCGGAAAAAAAAGATAAGGCCGGCCTCATAATAAGCAGCCGGCGATAAGCAGTCGGCGATTTAAGTCGGCGGTCAAAACCGGCATTAAGAAATTGATTCAAGGCCAGTATTGAGGTGTTCTAATGGTTGCTCATAATCTCCGCTTGGAAGCTCGCCTTCGTAGGCAGGCGCGGGTGCGCAAAAAGGTGCGAGGGACCCCGCAGCGTCCTCGTTTATGCGTTTTTCGCTCAGCGGTCCATATATACGCTCAGATCATCGACGACAAAAATGGCGTTACATTAGTCGCGCTGTCGACCTTAAACAAAGACCTTAAAGAATCCCTCAAGGGTCTTAAAAAGACCGACCAAGCTCGTCGGGTCGGTAAGGCATTGGCCGAAGCGGGCAAGGAAAAGGGCATCAATGAGGTCGTCTTTGATCGCAACGGATTTTTGTATCACGGTCGGGTCAAAGCTTTGTCTGAAGGCGCCCGTGAAGCTGGCCTCCAATTTTAGCCAAAGGCAAGAGGTAATTTAGAGTGTTTCGGCCTGAAATGGAAGAGCAAAATCTTATAGACAAAGTTGTTCACGTAAACCGCGTGGCTAAGGTGGTCAAGGGCGGCCGCAGATTCTCGTTTTCCGCCATCGTCGTAGTCGGCGACGGTCAGGGGAAGGTGGGATTTGGTTTGGGCAAGGCCAGCGAAGTGCCGGAGGCGATTCGCAAGGGCATGGAGAGGGCCAAGAAAAACGTCTTTACCGTCGACTTGGCCGGAACTACCGTCCCTCACCAAGCCATCGGCAACTCGGGTAGCGGTTCGGTGCTCCTCAAACCCGCCGCCAAGGGCACGGGCGTCATTGCCGGAGGCTCGGTCAGGGCAGTGGTCGAAGCTGCCGGAGTCAAGGACATCCTCACTAAGGTTTTAGGCTCCAATAATCCTCACAACGTCGTCAGGGCCACCATGGACGCCTTGAGGAAGATGAAATTGGGAAAGACGGTCGCCAAAGAACGCGGAATCCCGGTGGAGCGCCTAAGAGTTTGAGTCGTTGATTTTAAGATCATATATTTGATTTTAAGAGCATATATTTGATTTTAAGATCATGTATTTTTTAGACTCTTGATTTTAAGATCAAACGCTTTAAGCTGTCGGCTCGACGTTTGCTTCAGTCGGCGCCAAGATATGGCATCTAATTTTTTTTTAGCGTCTAGTTTTTAGCATCTAGATTTTTAATTGCACATTTGAGCGCCTTTCAGGAGCTTTGTATGAATAAGCTTAATGTAACGTTAGTCAAAAGCACCTCGGGCCGCGTTCCGACCCATAGGCGCACAGTCAGGGCCTTGGGCCTAAGGCGTGTGGGACATACCGTCGTCCATAACGCGACCGATCCCATAAAAGGCATGGTGAAACAGGTCAGCTATCTACTCAAGGTGGTGGAGTTCGATGAAGTTAAGTGATTTAGCTCCTATTGCCGGTTCCAAGAAAAAAGCCAAAAGGATCGGTCGGGGTGAAGGTTCGGGTTCAGGCAAGACTTCCGGGCGTGGTCATAAAGGACAGAAAGCCAGAAGCGGCGGGGGCACCCGTCCGGGATTCGAAGGCGGGCAGATGCCTTTGCAGAGGCGTCTTCCCAAGAGAGGCTTTACCAACGTCTTTAAAAAACAGTACTCTATCGTCAACGTCGACGCTCTGAGCTGTTTCGAGCCTGATTCGGTCGTCGATTCGTCCTGTTTAGCCGATAAGGGTTTAATTAAGAATACGAACCTTCCCGTCAAGCTCCTTGGCGACGGCGAGGTTTCTCATAAGTTGACGGTCAAGGTCCAAGCGGCGTCTAAGATTGCCATAGAGAAAATTACGCAAAAAGGCGGCCAGGTGGAAATACTGACCGTTTAGCCGATTGTGCGACTTCACTATAAGCAGCTTTACTTCAAGTCATGTCTAATGGGCATACCCAACAACAGCTGAGGAAAACAATTTGCAAGGCAAAGTTGAAAAATCCGGCCAGCCAAGAGAGCTAACCAGGCGAATAATTTATTTGTTGCTGATATTAGCTGTCTACCGGGTAGGCGTGCATATCCCCACCCCAGGCGTCGACACTGAGGCTCTCCAGAAATTCTTCACCCAATTCGAGGGAACTCTGTTGGGTCTGTTCGATATGTTTTCCGGAAGGGCCTTATCGCAGTTCTCAATCTTTGCCATGGGCATAATGCCTTATATATCGGCCTCGATCATCATCGAACTTTTGACCGTCGTCTGGCCGCACCTAAACCGCTTGAAGAAAGAAGGCGGTCAAGACGGACGTCGTAAGCTCACCCAGTATTCTCGGTACCTGACCGTCGGACTCTCCCTTTTTCAGGGCTTCATGTTGGCGGTAGGCTTGGAACGCATGAGCATCGACGGGTCCACCTCGGTCGTCTTGACGCCGGGCCTGCAGTTTAGGGCGATGACCATGGTCACCTTGGCCGCCGGCACTTGCTTCATCATGTGGCTGGGCGAGCAGATCACCGAAAAGGGCATCGGCAACGGCATATCGTTGATAATATTCGCGGGCATCGTCGAGGGACTCCCCTCGGCCATAGGCGGGATTTTCGGCGATGTGGCCTCCAACGAAAAGTCGGTGTTGTCCATGGCTTTTCTAGGCGCCGGGGCTATTTTGGTCATGGCCGGGGTGGTTTTTTGCGAGACGGCCCAGAGGCGGATTCAGGTCCATTACGCCCAAAAACTCGTCGGCAGACGCATCCAGGCGCCCAGGACCACCCATCTACCTTTAAAATTGAACCCAGCCGGCGTCATACCTCCTATTTTCGCCAGCTCGCTCATCATGTTTCCAGCCACCTTGGGCCAGTTCGTCGATATACAGCTGCTCAAAGATTTTTCGATGAGAGATAATTGGCTTTACAATCTCATTTATGTGGCCTTGATCATCTTCTTTTGCTACTTTTATACCGGAGTTCAGTTCAACCCCTCCGATGTGGCCGAAAACATGAAAAAGCACGGCGGTTTCGTTCCAGGCATCCGTCCGGGCGCGAAAACGGCTGAGTATATCGATAAGGTCTTGACCCGCCTTACCTTGTGGGGAGCTTTATACGTCTCGGTGATATGTCTGCTTCCAAACTTCATCATGAGTTATTTCAAGGTTTCTTTCTACTTCGGCGGAACGGCTTTGTTGATTGTGGTAGGCGTGGCCTTGGACACTATAAGTCAGATCCAGGGACACCTTCTAAACCAAAACTATGACGGCTTTTTGAAAAAGGGCATGAGCGCCATGGGCCGCGTCCAGCCGCGCCGAAGAATGTAGCGAAAAAATCCCCGAAAGTCTTGACAAATTTGCCGTTAAGCTGTTATAATAATAAATTGCCTTATTGTCCGGTGCGGACAAAGATCGGCGTTAGACTTAGCCCTGCTTAGGTTTTTGCTTTATTTGCGATAGAGGATCGAACAAGTTGATAGTTATTCTTTTAGGCCCTCCAGGGGCAGGCAAAGGAACCCAAGCCGCCGCCTTAGTAAAACGCTACGGCATTCCCCACGTTTCCACCGGCGATATCTTCAGGGCGAATTTGGCCGAAAAGACCCCTTTGGGTTTGGAAGCCAAAGGTTACATGGAAAAAGGCGCTTTGGTGCCTGACGATTTGGTGGTCAGGTTGATCGGCGACCGCCTATCTCAAAGCGACGCCGCTAAAGGGGCCTTGTTGGACGGCTTTCCTAGGACGACGGCTCAAGCTCAAGCGCTGGAAGCTTTTTTAGATAAAGAGTCCAAGAAAGTCGCGGCTTGCCTTCTTTTGGAAGTCGACGACCAAGAACTTTTAAAGAGGCTCACGGGCCGCAGGGTTTGCCGATCTTGCGGAAGCGGTTGGCACGTCGCCTTTTCTCCGCCGCCGTCTGATTTGGTCTGCCCTAAGTGCCGAGGCGAAATATATCAGAGAACCGACGACAGCCAAGAGACGATCAAAAATCGGCTTAAGGTCTATCATGAGCAAACCAGTCCTCTTATCGACTGGTATAAGGCCAAAGGCATCTTAAAAGCGGTGAACGGTTTGGGGGAGCCCTCTCAAATAGAAGCGGCCATAGCTAAAGCGCTAGGTTAAGTAATTTGGTCAAATCATTTGATTGAGCTATTTGGTCTAGTTATTTAGTCAAGGCCCTTGGCGAAAGAAAACGGCTAGAGCTATCGGCCTCGGGGCTTTTTTCTTTTTAAGATTGAAAGTAATGGTGAAATTATGAAAGTGCGCTCTTCTGTAAAAAAAATGTGCATGAAGTGCAAGATCATCAAGAGGTTTGGTCAGGTCAGGGTGATCTGCACCAATCCAAAGCATAAGCAGCGTCAAGGCTGACGGTCGGTTCACTTGTTTACGCTACTGGTTTTTTGCCCACTATTAAGGGAGGATTCCTAGGTGCCCAGGATTTCAGGCATAGATTTACCTCGCCAAAAACGGATAGAGATCGCTTTGACCTACATCTATGGTTTAGGCCGCAACAGCGCTCAGGCTATTTTGAAGAAGGCGGATGTAGATTTCGGGATTAAGAGCGATAATTTAACCGATGATGAGGTAACCCGCATCCGTCGGATCATCGACAGCGAGTACAAAGTCGAAGGCGATCTGCGCCGCGACGTGACTATGAACATAAAACGCTTGATGGACCTGGGTTGCTACCGAGGACTCAGGCATCGAAGGGGCCTGCCGGTAAACGGCCAAAGGACCCACACCAACGCTCGGACTCGCAAGGGTCCTCGCCGTTCGGTGGTAGGCAAGAAGAAGGCTCCGTCCAAATAAGGCTTTAAGATAAAGATGGCCCGCCTTAAAACGCGCGATAAAATGCGCTCATAGCTGTCCGTCGGCCTGTTTTCTTTCTCCCCTCCCTTTCAGAGGTACATGATGTCGGCCAAAGCCGTTCGCAAGACGCGCAAGAAAAAAGAGAAAAAGATAATTCCAGCCGGAGTGGCTCACATCCACGCCACCTTCAGCAACACCATCGTCACCATAACCGATCCCCAGGGCAATACCGTGGTTTGGTCCAGCGCCGGCGTTCAGGGTTTTAAAGGGTCTCGCAAGTCTACCCCTTACGCCGCCCAGACGGCGGTTGAGGATGCTACGAAAAAAGTCCAGGAATACGGGATGCGAGCCGTCGATGTGTTCATAAAGGGTCCCGGCAATAGTAGGGAAGCGGCTTTGAGGGCCTTTCAGGCCTCCGGCATACAAGTCAACATGATCCGTGACGTGACTCCGATACCTCATAACGGTTGCCGTCCGCCTAAGCGCCGCCGGGTCTGACGAAGGTTTTTTAAGGGGAGCTTTACCCCATCGAAAGTATCGCTTTAGGAGTAAAAGGTGGCTAGATACACCGAGGCAGTTTGCCGAATTTGTCGGCGGGAAAATAATAAACTTTTTTTGAAGGGCGACCGCTGCTTCGCGGCTAAGTGCTCGTTCGAGCGCAGGGCTCAGGCGCCTGGCCAGCATGGCGGGCGCAGGGGCAAGAGTTCCGATTATGGTCTGCAACTGAGAGAAAAGCAAAAAGTCAAACGTAGCTATGGAATGTTGGAAAAACAGTTCAAGGCGCTGTTCAGCAAAGCGGAACGTCAAAAAGGCGTGACCGGCTCCAATCTTTTGATCTTGCTTGAGCGCCGCCTGGACAACGTCGTGTACCGTTTAGGTTTCGCCACCTCCCGCAGCCAAGCCAGACAGATGGTCTGTCATGGCCATTTTCAGGTCAACGGAACCAAGGTCGACATCCCTTCGTTTTTAGTCAAAAACGGAGACGTAATTACCCTAAAAGAGAAAAGCCGTAAAAACGCTTACATCTTAGCCTCGCTGGAGACCGTAGTCCGGCGTGGAATGCCCAATTGGCTCGAACTCGACAAAGCCGCCTTTCAAGGTAAGGTGGTTCAGTTGCCTGTTCGTGAAGAGCTGCCGATGCAAATCTCCGAGCAATTGATTGTCGAGTTTTATTCTAAGTAAGCAAGTGTTTTACTCTAAGCGATCGAATGTGTCGCTTAAAGTAAGAAAATAGACGTCGAAAGCTAGGTTGCCCCAACCGCCCCATGGCGGGTCCGATCCTGATGAGACGCGAAAAGCTGGATTTCATCGGTTTTAGACCCTTTGCCGTTAAAGTGGGCCAAGGCTGTACTTATGCCCGATCACATGTTAAACACTAGCCGTTCTCGGGAGAGGGTATGGAAAAAAACTGGAAAGACCTTAAAAAACCGCTAAAAGTTGAAATAGAAGAAATCGACTATAATAAAAATTACGGGATGTTTGTTTGCGAACCCCTGGAACGGGGTTTTGGACTTACATTGGGAAACGCCTTAAGAAGAGTGATGTTGTCGTCTCTTCAAGGCGCGGCCATCGTGTCGGTTCAGATAGAAGACGTTCTGCAGGAATTCAGCGAAATCAACGCCGTCAATGAGGATGTCAGCGACATCATTCTCAACCTTAAAGAAGTCCGTTTAAAACTCCATGGTCCCGGGCCCAGAGAGATTCGGGTGGAGGCCACAGGTCCTAAAACGGTCACCGCCGCCGACATCATCACCGACAACATGGTCGAGGTTTTGAATAAAGATTGCTATTTGGCTCACATCTCCGACAACGGCAAACTCAATATGAGGATGCAGGTGGCTTTAGGCAAAGGATATGTGCCGGCCGACAAGCCTTCCGAAGACCAAGTCATCGGGACCATTCCAGTGGACGCTCTCTTTTCGCCGATTCGCAAAGTCAACTTTGTAGTGACCAATGCCCGCGTCGGTCAGAAGACCGACTACGACAAGCTCTCTTTCGAGGTCACCACCGACGGCAGCATAACTCCTCAGGAAGCGGTGGCCAGCGCCGCCTTGATCATAAAAGACCAACTGACCATCTTCACGGACTTTGAAGACAGCCAGACCGATGGTCAACCCGCTCTTGACGAACATAGAGCCGGCGGACACAACGAAAACTTCAACCGCTCCGTCGATGAACTTGAATTGTCGGTACGTTCCGCCAACTGTCTTAAAAACGCCGATATTTATTATATCGGCGAATTAGTCCAAAAGACGGAAAACGAAATGTTGAAGACGAAAAACTTTGGTCGAAAGTCGTTGAACGAGATCAAAGAAGTTCTGACAGGTTACGGATTGTCTTTGGGCATGAAGGTGGACGGATTCATCAGACCTGAGCCCAAAAAAGAGTAACAGCCCGCTGAGGCTCACAGGAATTTGAGATGAGACATTGTAAAGCGAACGTCAAACTTGGCCGGACGGCTAGCCACCGCAAAGCTATGTTGCGAAACATGGCCACCAGCTTGTTTGAGCACGAAAGAATAAAGACTACCCTGTCGAAGGGTAAGGCCGTAAAACCCTTGATCGATAAACTCGTCACTTTGGCCAAGAGGGGCGATCTGCATGCCGTCAGGCAAGTGGCGGCGGTTTTGACCAAAGAGACAGTGGTCAAAAAGTTGTTCGACATGGCCCAAAGCCGGTTCGGTTCCCGCACTTGCGGTTACACCTTGATGGTCAAGCAAGGACTTCGCAAAGGCGACGTCTCTCCTATGGTATATCTGAAGCTGGTCACCGCCGACGACATCAAGGTCAAGACCGGCGGCCTCAAGAGTAGAGCCCAGGTCCGCAGCCGAAGGGTGGATGCTTCTCGTCAAGAACGGGTCAGCAGATCCGCTCCGCTCGCCGAGAAAACAGCGACCGAGCCGACGCCGGATTTAAGCAAAACCGATACGGACGATAATTCTCAAAGCTGACTGGTCGTCGCCGTCTTGATTGGCGGAGCGAGCCTAAATCGCTTCATAAGCATTTGCTCTCAACGCCTTTAGGCTACCCTAAAGATGGAGATAACGGAAAGGCGTAGTTACGATTGAATATAGCGAAAGTTGACGGGTTGTCTGTTTGGCGCCAAAGATTGTGGTGATTCGTGGCAAGAACCGTTTTTCATTATTGATGCCGCCACCGGGGCTATCGCCCTGCTGGCGGCTTTTATCGTATAGACTGAAAGATCATATTTTTATTTTACTTGTCGGCTCTAATATCTGGTATAATTTCCATAATCTTAAAAACCCATTTTTTTGGATCGATAAATTTTTATTTTTTTAAGAAATCTGGGCTATAATTATCAGCGGCAAAGTATTCCGATTCCATAAGCTCCATTATCTTTCCGTCATATATGACGCTATCTAATGGAAGGTTCTTGATTGTTTTCGGGGATATTTAGGCCGACTTGCTCTGAAAGATCTGACTTTTACGTTAACCTATTTTTGATCTGGTTGTTAGGTCGACTATAGATTGCTTAATTATCATAAGATTGCTGATGCTTTTTTCTCGCAATTGATCGAAATTTTGTTCTACTGTTGAAATACGCACTATATCTAGCGACAAAGCTATATAATCTATTGAACTTGTAGGCTTAGGAACCCTAAAAATGTCGAGTTTTTATTTATCGAAAAAATATTGATCGAAATTTCTTGTTTGCTCTTGAAATGCGCACTATGCGCAATCATAACCCAAAGCTATATGATTTATTAATTTTGCAGATCCAACATTGCTGAAAAAATTACGAGTTTTATAGATCAAAAAAAACAGATCGAAAAAATGGGCGTTTAAGGTAAAAGTTTCTTAAATCCGAGTTCAATTCTTCAACGACAATTTTAGGGCTTTTAAGCCCCTGGTGCATATATTATGAATATCATCCGCCGCATATTAAACATTTTTTCCAGCGATTTAGCCATCGACTTGGGAACGGCCAATACTCTGGTTTACCTTAAAGGTAAAGGGGTGGTGCTGTCGGAGCCAAGCGTCGTCGCCGTCAAGAGCAAAGATAGCCGCAACCCTGGAAAGATAATGGCTGTCGGCAATGAGGCCAAAAGGATGCTGGGCGTCACTCCGGCAGGAATAGAGGCCATTCGTCCGATGAAGGATGGGGTCATCGCCGACTTTGAGATCACCCAATCGATGCTGCGTCATTTTATTCGAATGACCCACTACCGCAGAATAGTCAGGCCGAGAATGATCGTCGCGGTTCCATCAGGCATCACCCAAGTGGAAAAGAAAGCCGTCCGAGAGGCGGCCGAGCAAGCGGGCGCGAGCGAGGTCTACCTCATCGAAGAACCCATGGCCGCCGCCATCGGGGCCGGCCTTCCGGTCACCGAGCCTGCGGCCAATATGATAGTGGATATTGGAGGAGGCACTACGGAGGTCGCCATAATATCGCTGGCCGGCATCGTCTATTCCAAAAGCGTGCGCATCGGCGGCGACAAGATGAATGAAGCCATCGCCCAGTACATCAGGAAAAAGTATAATCTGCATATCGGCGAACGCACCGCGGAAAACATCAAACACGAGATCGGAACCGCCTACCCTTCGGATCAAGTCGAGACCATCGAGGTCAAAGGCCGCCACTCGGTAAGCTCGTTGCCTATGGCGGTAGCCATCGATTCCGAAGAGATCCGCAAAGCCATCAAAGAGCAGCTCGACACCATCATCAACACCGTCCGAAGCGCTCTGGAACAGATCCCCCCGGAACTCGCCGCCGATATCGTGACTAGAGGCATAGTCTTGACCGGCGGCGGGGCCTTGCTTAAGCGTTTGGACGTTTTGCTGCGCGAAGAGACTCATCTGCCGATCATAATCGCCGACGACCCTTTGAAGACCGTGGCCATCGGCAGCGGAAAAGCCCTGGAGAGTTTAGATATTCTCAAAGAGATAACCATCACTTAGACCTTACGGTCGAAAAAAATAGACCTTACGGTCGAAAAAAACGTCCGATATTTGACCGAGCCCCTGCTTTTGTTATGCCGGAGCGGTTTTCAACAATAAGACACCAAAAGGTTCTGGGTGAAAAGAATAAGGCCCCGTTGGAAAACGTTGACGCCCATCGTTTTAATCTTGATATGCTTGGCGCATCTGTCGTTTTCCGTGAATAAAAGCAAGGGTTCGTTGTCCGGCGCCATAGCCTTGGAAGTCGTGGGGCCGGTCGGGACGGTCATGAATTCCATAGGCTCGAAAGTCGAAAGCGTTTGGCTGAGCTATTTTAATTTAGTGGGCTTGAAAGAAGAAAACGAAAGCCTCAAGAGGATTGTCGACCAACAAAACAACCAAATAGTCCAGCTCTTCGAAGAGCGAGCCGCCAATAGCCGATATCGAGATTTGCTGGCCTTCAAGGACAATTCCGATTTAAGCTACATAACTTCTGAAGTGATAGCCTGGGATCCGGGCACTTGGTCCCAGTCGTTCATCATATCCTCAGGCTCCAATGACGGAGTCTTGGTCGACGTCGCGGTCGTAACCGACCGAGGCGTCGTCGGAAGAGTGATCGAAACCTCTCCAAATTACTCCAAGGTGCTGTTGTTGACCGATTTATCCAGCAGCATCGACTCGGTCATACAGCGAAACCGCGTCAGCGGGCTTTTGACGGGGCATGGCCATAACCCGCTGAGTTTAGATTACGTCGTCAAAGATGACGACGTCCGCCCCGGCGATCTGGTGATAACTTCCGGCTTGGATGGAGTTTTCCCTCCGGGTTTGGCGCTGGGAAGCGTCACGGTGGTCGATAAAAACAGCTTGGGCATGTTTTTGAAGACGGAGGTGAGTCCCGCCGTATCTTTCGGAAATCTTCAAGAAGTTTTGGTGGCCTTGCAGCGGCGCCCCCCCTTTGATTGGCTGACGATATCTCCGGATATAAAGATGATATTCGAAAAGAAAAACAGCGCTTTGAAGAGATGACGTCGAAGCGAATCTAGAAGTTAATTCTAGAAGTTAAGATTGAAGTTAATTCTTGAAGAACCTCGTCGATGGCGACGCCTTTCCTAAGCCGCCGACGGACTTGAAGATATGAGGCGATGACTTTTGTGGAGACTGGGTTTGATTTGAAAACCGCTCATTTGCAGCCTGTAGTCGTATCCTCCCTTTTTTCAGCCGCTTTTAGCCGATTTCCAATTTTCCCATTCACTCTTTAAAGTAATCAATCAAATATTTTTTCAGGCAAAAATTTTTAGGCGAAAAAATTTTCAGTTTTAGGGATTTGTGGACCTTGAGCAAAACCGACTCTCAAGCAAATTCGGCCTTCCGGCTCTCGGGAACGGCCTTGGTCGTGCTCTTGGGGTTGTTTCTGATCGTCTTCGCCAAGGCGCCTTCGGTCATTAGGGTCATTCCTTATGGTTGGCCGGAATGGTCGCTGATACTGTCGATTTATCTGGCTTTTAGGGCTGAAATTTGGCTGGCGTCTTTAGGGGCTTTTTTTCTGGGCAGCTTTAACGAAGCCTTGAGTTTGACTCCCAGCGGCATGGAGCCTTTGACTTTAATAATATTAGTGATAAGCCTTTCATTTTTTTCAAAATACTTGAAATTTCACCATTTTCTTTACTTAAGTCTCTTGTTTTTATTGCTGTTCGTGTTTAAAAACTTGTTTTTTATTCCAGGGTTTTTAGGTATAATGGATGCGTTTCCGGGGCACGGCCTGGAGAATCTCAGCTTCAACTTAGCGTCCAGAGCCGTCTCGACCGCCTTGATAGGTCCGCTTCTCCATCTTTTTCTTGACTATATTTTATTGCGAGACAACCGTTGAATAAATCCTCTCAAGCGCCATATGAAAAAAACGTTTCAGCTTTTGGTTGGTTTTGGTTCATAAAAATCTTCTTGGTGCTCATTTTTTCCGTTTTAGTGCTCAGGCTTTGGTTTTTGCAGATCGCCAAAGGGAGCGATTATCTTAATCGGGCGGAAAACAACCATATCAAGCAGTTGGAGATGCCCTCGACCAGAGGGCTGATCTTAGATAGGGACGGCAAACCTTTAGTGGAAAACCAGGCGGTTTTCGATCTGTTGGTGACTCCCAAAGAGGTGACCAATCCCGAGGAGTTGGCGATTGAGGTCGGGAAGATTTTAGGCCGCGACAGCGTTGATTTGTTGGATAGATACAATAAGATCTCCTCGGTCAAATATTATTCCACCAATACTTGGCTGACCGGTTTGACGAGGGCCGATTTGGCTTTGATAGAGAGTCGGCGCCACCGACTCGACGGGCTTTCGATCGAGGTCAATTCCGTCCGCAGGCCGCTTAGGGGAGATTTCGCGCCGCATGTAATGGGCTACGTAAGCCAAATCAGTCAGTCCCAACTCGATGGCGGAGACTATCCGGGTTTTCGGCCAGGCGAACTGGTCGGTCAGAGCGGCTTGGAGCAGAGTTTGGAAAAATACCTCCAAGGCCGCAGAGGAAGTCGTTTAGTCACCGTCGATTCCAAAGGACGCATCTTGGAGGAGCTTGACGCGGATTACCCAAGCCCAGGGTACAACATCCGTCTGACCATAGACAGCCGCCTTCAGAGAGTCGCTCAGGCGCTGTTGGGAGAGCACTCCGGCGCCGTCGTGGTTTTAGACCCTCGAAATTTTGAGATATTGGCTCTGGCTTCCAGTCCCATGTACAATCTTAACGACTTCATAGGGGGAATATCTCAAGAAAATTGGACCTCTTTAAATGAAGATCCCTTCACTCCCATGCAGAATCGGGCGGTCAACGGACAGTATCCTCCAGGCTCGACCTTTAAGATCGCCGTCTCTCTGGCGGCTTTGGCCGAGGGAGTGATAACTCCGGATACGACTTTCAACTGCGGCGGCGTCTTAAGGATGGGAAATCACCCTTTTCGCTGCTGGGCCAGAAGCGGGCACGGGTCGATCAATCTCTTCAATTCCCTTAAGTACAGCTGCGACATCTACTACTACGAAGTGGGGCGGAGGCTAGGCATCGATCGTTTGGCGGCCAGGGTCAGGGAGTTTTTCGGCCTGGGACGAACGCTCGGTTTGGAATTGAGTTCCGAACAGGCAGGACTGGTGCCGGACCAGGCTTGGAAAATGCGGCGCCTGGGACGGTCGTGGAATCCTGGGGAAACTTTGCCGGTTTCGATTGGTCAAGGATATTTGTTGACAACTCCGTTGCAGGTGGCACAATATACAGGGGTGCTTGCCAACGGAGGCACATTATATAGACCTCATTTAGTGAAAGAAGTTGTTGATTTTGATGGAAAAATAGTGCATAATACCGTACCAGAGGTTATTAATACTGTGCCAGTGAACCCTGACTATTTTGAAATTGTGAGACGAGGCCTCCAAGCGGTGGTGAATGAGCCAGGCGGAACTGGTCGCAGGGCTCGTTTGCCCGACGTGTTGGTGGCCGGCAAGACCGGCACTTCGCAGACCGTCAGCTTGGAACGTTTTCAGAGCTATACCGCCGCCAACCGTCCTTATAAGCTCAGGGATCACGCTTGGTTCACCGCTTATGCTCCCGCCGAAAAACCTGAAGTGGTCGTGACGATTCTTTTGGAGCATACAGGCGGCGGCGGCGCCAAAGCCGCTCCGGTCGCCGCCAAAATGATGGCCGCTTATTTCGATAAATCAATCGATACCCATCTGATGCCTCCTTTTCAGGTTCAACCTGACCAACCGACAGGCTGGGAGGGTGAACTGTGATTAAACTGGATCTTGACCGTCGACTCTTGGAAAACTTCAGTTGGCCGCTGATATTGTCGCTGGGGGGGCTGCTGTTTTTCGGTCTGGTCAATCTCTATTCGACTGCGGGCGGACATATCGACAGCTGGAACGCCTTCACCAGGCAATTTCTTTTCATCTCTTTAGGTTTAGGCTTGCTCCTGGGGAGCCTGTTCATCGACTATCACGTAACTAGAAGATTGGCCGTACCTTTATTGGCGATCTCGATTCTGCTTCTTATATTGACTAAATATGCGGGGGTCACCGTCAACGGGGCCACTCGCTGGATCCAAGTAAGCTCTTTTTTTCGCTTTCAGCCTTCAGAGCTTATGAAGGTCGTGATTGTATTGACTTTAGCGGCTTATTTGTCGGCGAAAGATTTTAAAAACGGTCTTGATTTCAAGGATCTGCCCATACCGCTGCTTATCGTGGGAGTGCCGGCCTTTATGATAGCCAAGCAGCCCGACGTCGGGACGGCCCTTCATTTGGTGCTGACGGCCATCCCGATTTTTCTCTTCAGAAAAGTCAGAACAAGAGTGCTGGCGGTGCTGGTGAGCATAGCGATAGCCGTGCCGGTCTGGCTGTTTTCCTTCGGCGGACTGAACTATCTTTTGGAGCATAAAGTCATCAAGGTCTATCACCTTCAGCGCTACGACACCTTTAAAGACCCGGAAAAAGATCCCAACGGCAAGGGCTGGCAGATAACTCAGTCCAAGAGCGCCATCGGGAGCGGACAATTAGTGGGTCGCGGCTATATGTCGGGCTCTCAGCAGCGCTTCGGATTTCTGCCGGCGGCGGATACGGATTTCGCCTTCGCCGCCTTAGCTGAAGAATGGGGATTTTTGGGTTCCTCGGTTGTGCTGACGCTGTTTTTCATTCTCCTTTGGGCCGGGTTGGGGGTGGTCCGACGAAGCGGGGACATGTTCGGGGCCTTGCTGGCCCTGGGTCTGACTTCGATTCTCTTTTGGCAAATGACCATAAATGTGGCTATGGTGATGGGACTTTTTCCGGTGGTGGGCATTCCTTTGCCCTTCATCAGCTACGGAGGCAGTTCCACGCTGATCTCGCTGGTGGGCGTCGGTTTAATCGCCAATGTCGGCATGCGCCGCTACTTGTTCCTCGATGAAGCTGTTCAGCAGAATCCGAAGGTTTGGGAGAAAGGCGTTCCGGAACCGGTCTTGCAGCCCTTGACCGTCAGACGCCTTGCTCCGCACAACCCCGATGAACCCGAACAGCACCCGGCTCATCGTTTGCCTCACTGCCGACCCTGGCTTAAACATTTCACGAAGAAGAGCTGGATCCAACACGAGTATAATTGAGCCGCCCAAAAAAAGAAAAAAATGCCTGACGCCGAAAGCGCAGTCGCCGTTTTGCCGCAAGACGGCAAGACGGCAAGACGGCAAGACATCAAGGCTCGATCGTGTTATAATGAGACGGTCGAAAAAGGGGAATAGTCCCCGACATTGGCTTGCGAATTTATAAGAGGTGATGTCGTGCCTAA